>SCPX01000032.1 GCA_004298615.1 Patescibacteria group bacterium
GGCCACGCTGGCCAACGGCGATTACGCCATTAAGATTCATGTTGTTTACAACGACGGTGTCTCTGATAAACCGCTTGATTCCGCTTTGACCAATGTAACGGTGAGCAATGCGAATACATCTTCCGGTTCAACTTCAACCGATAACTCATCAACTTCAGGAACCGGAACAAGCGGTTCAACCGATACCACTTCACCGCCATCTACCGGCACCGGTACAACCGTTGCAAATTCGGCAACCATTACCAGTCCTGTTTCCTTGACTATTCTTCGAGCAAGAGACAATCGCTTGGTCGCCAAAACTTCAACTGCTGTTCCCGGCCTCCAATTCAAAATCCATAAATCAGACGAATCGGCCGATTGGGTCACGCCGATTAACGCCGTGTCTGCCGATAAAATCAATTGGACCGCTAATTGGAGTTTGGCTGATTTTAAAGACGGCGCTTATGACATTGCGGCTGTTTCCGGCGATATCAGAAGCGCCCCCGTCAATATAATTGTGCAAAAATTCTCTTTAAATTGGATCAATCCTCAATTAGCGCAACCTCCGCAAATTTTGTCAGACGGCGCACCGATCAGGGTAAGAATCGGCGGCATCTATGAAAAAGACGGAATCACTCCGATAAAAGGCGTTAAAGTGTATTTTTATCAGACTAATACTCAAGCGCCGTATACGGAAATTTACAATGAACAGCTTTATCAAAATTCCGGAACATTGGAGTGGCGGTTATACGATTGGACTTTAAAAAGAGAAAAATCATGGAAAACCGATAATTCGCCAAATGGAAAGTATCGCCTAATCATAAAGGTGATTAATGAATCAATCAATAAGAGCAATATTTGGTTCCCCACTGAACCGATTTTCATAGAAATAAATAATCAGCAAACGGTTTTGCCGTCTAACAATACCAACACATCGGTATCGGGCGCGAATAATAATCAAAATATCAATACAGCGGCCACAAATACGACTGCGATAAATGCCGCCGCGGCGCAAAATGCAAATAATACTAATACCGATGCGGCGCAGAATGCAAATGCGGCGAATGATCCGGCGGCCGCGGCAGCGCAAAGCGATTCGGATCAAGACGGCCTAAGCGATGAAGATGAACGAGCGCGCGGCACTGACCCCAACTCGGTTGATACTGATAAAGACGGGTTGATTGATTTTGAGGAAATTGACAAATACGGCACTGATCCGTTGAAAAATGACACCGACGGAGACGGCTATTTGGACGGAGAGGAAGTCCAAAGCCTTCACGATCCCTTAAAGCCGCCCACCGATCCCACGGCCGCTCTTTTAGTTAAATCAAAGCCGGTTGAAGAGCCGAAAGCATCCGCAAAACCAATATTGGAATCTTTAGTGGTTAAAAAAATTGAAAATAAAGAAATTAAAACTGCTCCATCGCCGTCCACGAACGAAACGAATAGCCAGCCAGTAATCCCGGAAACAACCGAAAATACGATTGTCCTTAAAGGCAAGGGACCGGTTAATACGATATTGACTTTGTTTATATACAGCGTTGATCCTTTGGTTATTACCGTAAAAACCGATGACGATGGAAATTGGGAATATGAATTGGATAAAAAATTAGAAGATGGAGAGCACGAGCTTTATGTGACTGTCACTGATGATACCGGAAAAATCCAGTCGCAAAGCAGTCCGATCGCGTTTTTTGTCAAAGAAGCCAAAGCCGTATCGCCGGAAAACTACCGCGCTGATTTGGCGGCCAGAGAGCCGGTAAAAACAAGCTCTACTGATATTTATCTAATCGCTTCAGCCGTTTTGGTTCTTATCGCGGTTATCGCCGGCTTGGCCGTAGCGCTGCGCCGCAAATCGGGAATTTAAAATCAATAGAAACGCCGTCGGCAATTTATGCGCGATTTTATCGCTTATCTTTCCACTTTTTTCAAAACATTCAGAAAAGAGTATCACCTTATTCTTTCCGCATTTTTGCTCATTCTTATTCCGGCGGCCGTAATATTCAACACTAATTACCTGATTAAAAATGTTAAAAAAGACATAGACAAGGAAGTCTTGCGCTTGGGCAGCCAAATGGCGAATATTATCGGCCGAGCTATCCGTGATGATTTAAGCAATGAAGGAAGTATTGATTCCATCATCGGCGACGTAGCGCTGGAAAATCCGGACATAATAGGCATAGACATACTTTTGCCCGCCGTTGAAAAAAATGACATAAAATTCAAGATCATTTCAAGTCTTGATCCGGAGGCCAAAGGAAAAATTTCCAGCCAGACTCAAAATCTTTGGGCATGGACCGATGATGAGGCGCGAGCGTATCTCACGAGTTCTGTCGCCATTTCTACGGAAAATAACCAAATGCCGGATGAAAATGTCCGATCATGGGTAATTGCCGTGCCTTTTCACGATGCGTTTAAAAGCAAGCTTGGTCTGGTGAATGTCAAGCTTTCCTCGCAGATAATTGACGAGCGGCTGGCTAAGAATACTTTTATCCGTTCTTATGTAATGCTCGCGATTACACTCGTGATAATTCTTATTCTCGTGGCTTTTAATTCCAGGCTTTTCCAATACGCACTGCTCGCCAGGCGGCTCAAAGAAGTGGATCAGATGAAAGACGAGTTTATTTCAATGGCCAGCCACGAGCTGCGCGCGCCCATTACGGCCGTGCGCGGGTATCTTTCAATGATTTTGGACGGTTCGGTCGGTCCGATTTCCGAAAGCAGCAAAAAAATTCTTGAAGTGGTAGCGGATTCTTCCAAGCGATTGGCCGATTTGGTGGAAGATCTTTTGGAGGTATCGCGCATTGAACAAGGGAGGATGAAAATGACTCTGGCGCCAGTTGATGTTCAGGAAATAATTTCCGCCTCCATTGCCGAGCTGGCGGTTTCGGCCAAGGAAAAAGGATTGGAAATTAAAGAGCAAAAATGGGAAGGGGATTTGCCTAAGATTTCGGCGGATAAAGACCGGATGCGGCAGATTATCGTCAATTTGCTTTCCAATGCCATCAAATACTCGCTGAAAGGAACGGTGACGATAACAACGCTCGTCAATAACGGATTTATAGAAATACGAGTAAGGGATACCGGAATCGGAATGTCCACTGAAGCGCGAACGCATTTGTTTGAAAAATTTTACCGGATCAAATCGGACAAAACGGCCAAAATTCCGGGCACGGGGCTGGGTTTGTGGATTACCAAACAATTGATTGAAATTCAAAAAGGCTCCATCCGCGTTGATTCAATAGAAAATGTGGGAACGGAAATGATTTTGCAATTTCCGATTATTAAAAAATTATCTAAGGGGTAAATATGACGACTGAACAAAAAAAACTCCGCGTCGGCTGGTTTACCTTCACTTGCTGCGAGGATTCCACCGTAATTTTTACCGAGCTTTTAAACGACCATTGGCAAGAATGGAAAAAGCTGATTGATTTCCGGCACGCCCGGGTTTTGAAAAGCCATAATGTTTTAGACGAGCTGGATGTTGCATTTGTGGAGGGAGCATTGTCTTCCCAGGCGCATATTGACAAGCTAAAAGAAATAAGGCAAAAGTCAAAAAAAATAGTGGCCGTGGGCTCCTGCGCCGTGGTCGGCCTGCCTTCGGCCCAGAGAAATACTTTCGGGCCGGAAGATATTGAAGCGATTCGCGAGCCGTATTTGGAAAAATTCAATTATCTTCCCAAAGTATTAAAATTGGCCGAAGTGGTAAAAATAGACGCCCAGCTCCCGGGCTGCCCGATGGATCCAAAAGCGTTTTTGAAACTGGTTGGTGAAATGTTGAAAGAATTTAATATCACAAGTTAAATTATGCATCAAGAAACAATTTCTTTATCCCAAATCACCAAAGTGGAAGGTTCGGCCGGTTTGGATGTAAGGATTGAAGACGGCAAAGCCGTAGAAGCGCGTTTTAAAATTACGGAATTTAAAAGATTTTACACCCGCGCTATGAAAAACAAGCCGGTGATGGCTGTGCCCCAGTTGTTGTCCCGCATTTGCGGTACTTGCAGCAACGCTCATCTTTTGTGCGCCATAGAATGCGCGGAAAACGCTTTGGGAATAAAATCATCGGCG
>SCPX01000033.1 GCA_004298615.1 Patescibacteria group bacterium
AACCGAAATTGACAGCGTACCGGTTTATTTAATTGACAATGAAAAATTTTTGAGTTACGGGTCGATTTATTTGGACAAGAGCGCGTTTGTTAAAGACTTGGATGAAATGAAACGATTTTTATTTTTTTCCCAAGCCGTAATTCAGGCGATCCCCAGTCTTAATTTTAATCCGGACATTATCCATTGCCACGATTGGCATACTTCGTTCATTCCCGGCCTGCTATCAGTCTCCCCGCAAAAAAAACACCCAAAAACAGTTCTCACTATTCATAACATCGCCAATCAAGGGAAATGGAACGCCGAAGAAATTCTTTCGTTTCTCGGTCTTTCCGGCATTGAGTGGCCCGCCCTTACTCATCACACCCCGGACGGTTCTCTTAATTTTTTCGAACAAGGGATTTCTATGGCGAATAAACTCACCACGGTCAGCCCGGCATATGCCGGCGAGCTTTTGACTCCGGAATACGGCTTTGGTTTGGAATCTATTATTGGGCAAAGAAAAAACGATTTGACCGGGATTTTAAACGGCATTGATACTGAAAGATTTAACCCGGCCGCCGATCCGTCCCTGCCTTTTAAATATTCTTTCAAAAACATTGGAGAGCGCGAAAAAAATCGGACCGAACTTTTGAAAAAAACCGATTTGGAAATTTCGCCGCACTCGCCGATATTCGGTTTTATCGGCCGCCTGGCCATTCCGGATCAAAAAGGCGTGGAGCTTATGGCCAGCATTGCCGATGAATTTGCCAAGCGGGGAGCCGGAGTAATTTTTCTGGGGTCAGGCGATGAGATGCACCGCAAATTGCTTTTGGATGTTGACAAAATGTTCCCCAAAAACTTTTTTTCTTTTATCGGATTTGACGCTGATTTCGCCCAACTGATGTACGCGGGTTGTGATTTCATGCTGGTGCCGTCCAAATTTGAGCCGTGCGGACTGGTGCAGATGATGGCGATGCGCTACGGATCTGTCCCGATTGTCAGAAAAACCGGCGGACTGGCCGATTCGGTGCAAGACATTAAATGCTCTCCGAAAGGATGCAAAGGAACAGGCGTTGTTTTCAAAGATTTCAATCAACACGACTTGCGCGAAGCGATTGATCGCGCGTGCAAATTATTTCAACAAAAACATTTTTACCAATCCGTCCAACAAAACGCCATGTCCGCTGATTTTTCCTGGAACGCATCGGCTCAAAAATATATAGAGCTTTATCAATCGCTTATATTATAATATAATTCAGCCATCGAAATTATTTTAAATTTATGCCTTTGCAAAAACCCGAAATCCGCCACGATTTAATCCACGACCGTTTTGTGATTATCGCTCCGAAAAGAGGCGTGCGGCCGAACGATGTGGAGAGGCGCGAAACAGCCATTCCCAAACGCGAATCAAGCAAAAATTGTCCTTTTTGCAACGAACCCCTGACCGCTGAAAATACGCTCCTTGCCATGTGCGGCCGCAAGCATTGGTGCGTGCGGGTGGTACAGAATAAATTTCCGGCCGTCACTTTGGACAATCCCAAGGCCTACGGCACTCAAGAAGTGGTAATTGAAACGCCAGTTCACGATATTGAATTGGCCGATTTGAAATTCGACCATATGCTTCATATTTTCCGCGCCTATCAAGACCGGACGCAAAGCCTGATGAAAAACAAAAAAATCAAATACATTTTGATATTTAAAAACCAAGGCGGCAAAGCCGGAGCGTCTTTGCGCCACGCTCATTCGCAAATTTTCGCCACCGCGCTTATACCGCCGCACATTGTCCAGCGCTTGAGTAAAGCCGAAGAGTGGCAAATCGTCCACGGCAAATGCTACTACTGCGATCTATTGGTCAAGGAAGGAAAAGGGCCGAGACGAATTTCAATCGACAAGCACACGGCCGCTTTCACGCCTTACGCGTCTTTGCATGGCTACGAAGCCTGGATAATGCCCCGCCGCCACATTGATAATATTACGCGCATGTCGCCGGAAGAGATAAAGTCTTTCGCCAGAATGACCAGGAATATTTTGAAAAAAATAAACCAAATGGGCTTGTCTTACAATTTTTATCTTCATCAGGTGACGACAGACCGCGACGAGCATTTTTATTTGCGCATCGCGCCTCGGGGCAGCGTCTGGGGCGGAGTGGAGCTGGGCAGCCGCGCGGTAATCAATAGCGTGGCGCCCGAAGACGCGGCGAAATTTTACCGGACAAAATAACGGTACTGTATTTTGTAAAACAAAAAAGCTCCCCCGCCAAGGGGGAGCTTTTCAAAAGTCGCCATTAGATGCGCTTTACATTGACCGCATTCTTTCCTTTCGGAGAATCTTCCACATCAAAAGAGACGCGATCGCCTTCTTGAATTTCATCAAAGGTCACTCCGGCGAGGGAATTGCTGTGAAAAAAGAGGTCTTTTTCCTGGCCTTCCACAGTGATGAATCCAAAACCTTTATCGGCAATTTTTTTCTTTATTACGCCTTCCATATTTTTTTAAATATATTAACCAATAAAATGCAAATTAACTATACTCAGCGAAGCTCGACGATTTTTCTTAAAGTTAATCATTTTGCGCATTAAGCATACCAGACAACCGGAATAAAGTCTATATCCAGTCTTTTTTCTTGAAATACTTAAGAAGAAAGATCATTGAAACAGTCATAAAAACAAGAAGGATTGGAAAACCCAAAGGATCTTCGGCCCAGGGAAGATGCTTAAAGTTCATTCCGTAAATTCCGGCGATCAGGCTCGGCACAAGAATCAGAGCGCCCCAAGAAGTGACTTTTTTCATTGTCTCGTTTAATGCGTTTGAGACGGTGGACAAATGCACCTCCATGGTGGTGGTCAAAATATCCCGCTCGGTTGAGACCAGCTCAATCAATTGGGTGAGGTCGGAGGCGAGCAAGCGAAAGCGCGGCACTTTTTTATTATCCAGAAAAGAAGCGAAGGCCTGCTCGATTGACGACAATATTTCCCGATTGCCAGTCAGAGATTGATAAAAATAAATCAAGGTTTTCTTGGTTTTCAAGATCTCGCGCATAACGCCCTCGCCCTTATCGCCGTTCGGCTGAAAAATCAAAGATTCCAGACCCGCGATCCGCTTTTCAATGTCGCTTAGCACCGTATAATAGCTTAGGTTTTTCTCGGAAATCAAGGCAAATAAAAGCTCGGTTGCGCCCTGCTCAAAAAGAGCGACTTTTTTCTGGTCCGGATAATTCATTATTCTTTTTATGGCCAAGGAATCGTGCCGGTGCAGCGTGATAAAATCTTTTCTTTCCTTGGAAACCAAAACAATCACCGGCTTGGTCACCATATCGCCATTTTTCAAATGCGTGAAGCGCAAAGTGATCATTGAATAATGCGCCGTGTCGCGCAGCTCCGGCCGCTGATTGGGATGGAGCGACTCCTCAAAATCCGAAACGGAAATATCGGTTATTTTTGACAGCGCTTCCAATTCTTGCTTGGCCGGCTTGGTAATGTCCAGCCAGGTCATTTCTCTTTTCTCCACATCATCAACTGTTCCTTGGCGGATTGTTTTTTCCGGCGTTAGGACTTGAACTGTAATCATAAATATGGTAGTATGTTGTACCGATTGAATACCATTATACTCCTTTTCTGGTATAATATAAAGTGATGCCTATCCCTCATCTAAAACCGATTGACGAACTGAAAAGAAAGTTCCGCCAATTCAATAGAAAAACCGATAAAAAATCGCGCATTTTGCGAAAGATTTTTATCGGTTTTGGCATTGCCGCGGCAGCATTTTTTTTGATCGGGACAATCGGCTTTGTCGGTTTGGCCGCTTGGGTGGCCAGAGACCTGCCTGATCCCAACAAACTCATTGACCGATCCATTCCATTGTCTACCAAGATCTACGACCGCACCGGAGAAATCTTGCTTTATGAAATTCATGGCGACGAGCGCCGCACCCTGATCAATCTTGAGGAAATTCCCGATTACATCAAACAAGCAACCATCGCGGCCGAGGACAGAGATTTTTATAAACATAAAGGAGTCAGTATTGTCGGCATTATTCGTTCTCTTGTCCGCAATATTACCACCGGCAGCAAGGTGGGCGGATCCACCATCACCCAGCAGTTTGTCAAAAACGCCGTCCTGACATCGGAGAAAACATATATCCGCAAAATTAAAGAAGTGGTCTTGGCTTGGCAAATAGAAACGCGCTTTTCCAAGGACCAAATTTTAAAACTTTATCTTAATGAAATTCCGTACGGCAAAACCGCGTACGGCATTGAAGCGGCCGCCCGCGTTTATTTTAACAAACCGGCCAAGGATCTGTCATTGGCCGAAACCGCCACCATCGTCGGAATGGTGCAAGCGCCGACCGCCATCTGGAACAACAAGGATCGATTGAATGTCCGCAAAGAATATGTGCTGAACGCCATGGCCGAGGAGGGCTACATCACGGCCGAAGAGGCGCAAAAAGCCAAAGATGAAAAACTGGTTTACAATAAAACTTACGAGGCGATCATCGCGCCGCACTTTGTGGAATACGTCCAGCAATTGCTTTCCGAACGGTATGGGGAAAAGACCATCGAACAGGGCGGCCTGAAAGTCATCACCACGCTGGATGTTGAGAAGCAAAAAATCGGCGAGCAGACCGTGAAAGAAGGCGTGGAAAAAAATGAAAAAAAATACGACGCGACCAATGCGGCGCTGGTGGCGATAGACGCGAAAACCGGCGATATCCTGACCATGGTCGGATCGCGCGATTATTTTGACGACGCGCACGACGGCAAAGTCAATGTGGCCACGCGCCTCAATCAGCCCGGCTCTTCTTTGAAGCCGCTCATCTACGCGACGGCTTTTGAAAAAGGCTTGACGCCGGAAACGATTCTTTTTGATGTGGAAACAAAATTCAAAACCGAGACTAAGGATTATGTGCCGCACGATTATGACGGCAAAAAAAGGGGACCAATCACTATTCGGAAAGCGTTAGCCGGCTCTTTGAACATTCCGGCCGTCAAAGCGCTTTATGTCGCCGGCATTGACAATGTGCTGAACAAAGCGGCCGATTTCGGATACACCACTTTCGCCGATCAAAGGCAGGACATCGGCCTGGCGATGGTTTTGGGCGGAGCCGATGTGACACTTCTTGAGCACACGGCCGCTTTCAGCGTTTTCGCGCGCGAAGGCTTGCGCCACCCCACCCGCGCCATTTTGCGAATTGAAGATTCAAAAGGGAAAATCCTTGAAGAGCCTAAAGTGGAGGAAGTGAAGGTAATGGAGGCGGAAACGGTGCGCCAATTGACCGACATCCTCACGGACAATAGCGCCCGCTCGTATGTTTTCGGATCAAAAAGCCCTTTGTATTTTTCTGACCGGCCCGTAGCCGCCAAAACCGGCACCACCAATGATTGGCGGGATGGCTGGACAATGGGCTACACGCCCTCCATAGCGGTCGGCGTCTGGAGCGGAAAAAACGACAACACTAAATTGAAAAAAGGCTCGGACGGCGTTTTTGTGGCGGCGCCCATCTGGCGCGCTTTTATGGACAAAATCCTCAAAGAAATGCCGGTTGAAACATTTAAAAAACCCAAACCGGTAAAAACCTCCAAACCGATCTTAAGCGGCAAATTTGAAGTGGAGCAGGAAGTTAAGGTTGATTTAATTACGCAAAAAGTCATACCCAAGGAATGTTTGGATCAATATCCGAAAGAATTTGTCTCGGTCAAAAAGACAAAGTCAATCCACGACACTTTGTTTTGGGTGGACAAAAACGATCCTAGAGGGCCGGAACCGAAAGATCCCAAAAAGGATCCGCAATTCGCGCGCTGGGAAGAAGCGGTTCAAAAATGGGCCAAAGAAAACAATTACGCGGCTCCGCCCGATCTTCCGAAAGAAAGCTGCAAGCTGCGCGATAAAACAAACGCTCCGATAGTCGCTATTACGGCGCCCGAGACAAATTCAACCGTTGGACAAAGCTTTGTCGCCGTTTCCGCGGAAATATCGGCTAAAAATCCGATTGTCAAAGCGGAGTATTTTCTTGACTCCCAAAAACAAGGCGAAACGCTCGCCGCTCCCCATGCTTTCCAAGTCTCTTTAACCGGCGCGGCTAACGGTTTTCATGACATCCGAGTCCGCGCCGAGGATAATGTCGGAAATTCCGGAGACCAAACGGTCACAATCAATGTGGTGGCCAACGCCCCGGCGGCGATTATCATCAATCTTCCGTCTCCGTCCATGGTACTCGTTTCAACCGATTTTCCTTACACCATTTCCGCCAACATTTCCGATCCGGACGGAATCGGCACGGTCAAAGGGTTTTTAATTCTGCCGAGCGGCGAAGAAACATTGATTGGCGAGACAGCCGTCCCCCAAAGTCCGGATGTTTCTTTTATTATTAATGATCCGATTGCCAAAGGCGATTATAAATTCTATATTAAGACAGTGGACGATAAAGGCGTCTCAACCCAAAGCGATTACATAACAATATCCTTCCAATAAGCGCGTTTATAAACCATCAATCAAAAACCCCCCAAAGGGGGTTTTTGATTTAGAGCAAAAATCTTATGGTCTGAACCGGCGGTTCTTTTTTTCCTTTATTTAGCTCTTGGATTATCTTTCGCTCGCGGAGCTTCAATTCCGAAGCGGTTGTTTGATTGTCGCAAGACACGGTCAAGGTTTTATTTTTTATGTACAACGGTTTGACGCGGTCTTTCAGGTCTTTAGCATACCGATCTTCAATTATCCGATTGAATTCGTTTAAGACATCAATAGCGCTCACCTGTTCGCTTGCCCCGCTTTTTTTAATATTTTTATTCAAGAGGTCGGAGATTTTAACAAACATACCATTATTGCCGAATCGGCATTATTAAATAAAGATAATCATTGTCGCCCTTGGCCCGCAGTTTAATGGGCTGGCTTCCGCTGGCCGCCAAAATCTCAATTTCTTTCTCCTGGATTTTTGACAAACAATCTATCAAATATCGGTAATTCAAAATCGTCTCCACCGGCTCGCCTTTAATTGAAGCTTCCAGCATTGTGGCGTGTTCACCCACATCGGACCTTTTGGAAGAAATGGCGATTGAATTTTTCTCCGGGTCGGCCTTGAAATAAATATCAAACAAACCATTTTGGGAAAACAGGCTGGCGGTTTTTACGGCTTGGGAAAATTCGCTGGTTTTGAGATATATTTCCGTGTTGATTTGTTGGGGGATAATGGCGCCATATTCCGGATATTGAGCCTCTATGAGCCTGGAGAAAACTTTAATTTGATCGATTTTAAAAACCGCTTCGCCTTGCCCAAAAATTACAGCTATTTTTTTATCTTGAATGGTCTCACAAATTCTTAAGACCTCTTGGGCGGTTTTATAAGGAATAATCGCATTTTTTTCACCGGCACCCAAGAAAGGAATTTTTTGTTCGGCTAACCGGAAACTGTCCGTAGCCGCGACCGTTAGAATATTATTTTTACCGAACGAAAAATATATACCGGACAATTCTTGGCGCATTTCTTGGGCCGACGCGGCAAATATTGTTTTGGAAACGGCTTTTTGCAGATTTTTCGCCTCAATTTCAAAAGTTTCTCCATCTTCTATTTCCGGAAGGATGGGGAAATCAACCGCTTCAATCCCGTTTATAGTTGTTTGATATTTATTGGCGGAGATTTTTAGTTTACCGTCTCTCACCTCCAGTTCTATTTTTTCCTCCGGCACGCTTAATAAATAATCCGACAGTAATTTTGCATTTACCGTAAAATCTCCCTCCTCCTCGCACATTCCCCGAACCTCCATCATCACGCCGGATTCCAGGTTGGTCGCCTTGATAACCAATCCTGTTTTTTTGCTTTGTAAATAAATATTGGATAAAATCGGGAGATTACCCCGCGGTTGGGAAAAACGATTAGCTATCAACACCCCCGATATTATATTATCTTTTAATCCAATAAATTTCATAATATATAGTTATTATATAAACTGTGGATATGTTAATAAATTATAAAATTGTTGTTTTTATTATTTTATTTTATTGTTTTATTATTAATATATTGTTGATAAAATTTTATTAATATGTTGATGAAGTTTAATGAATTAAAATTAACAAACTTTTCCACTAACCTACCGGGAGTTTTACACAGTATATAAACGCTGTTTTATCAACTCTAAATCCTTTCTCATTTTTTCATTAACTTCAATTTCTTGGGAAATTTTATTATACGCGTGCATGGCGGTGGTGTGATCGCGTCCGCCTAATTCAGTGCCGATATTAGGAAAAGAACTGTTTATTTCTTCGCGCATTAAATACATAATTATTTGGCGCGGGCGAACCAGCTCTTTTTTTCTACTTTCCCCGATTAAGTCGTCTATTTTTCTATCATAGAATTCCGCCACGACTTGGATTAAGTGCCTGGAAGTGATTGATGATCGTTTGGCGCTCGAGGTGAACGATTCCAGTATTTTCTTAACAAAATCAACATCCAGGACGGTTTTATGCAATTCTTGGTAAGCGATGACGCGATTTAACGCCCCCTCCAATTCACGAATGTTTTTTTGTATGACATTCGCGATATAGATGATAACATCTTTTGGGATTGTCTGGTTTTTTTCCAAACATTTTGATTCAAGAATGGCAATGCGCGTTTCCAGATCCGGCGCCGCCACATCGGCGATCATACCCCATTCAAATCTGGAAATCAACCTTTCTTCAATACCGGGCAAAGCCTTGGGCGGACGATCCGAACACAAAACAATTTGCCTGTTGGATTGATGAAGCGTATTGAAGGTGTGAAAAAATTCTTCCTGGGTCCTTTCCCGTCCGGCCAGAAATTGAATATCGTCAATCAATAAAACATCTACGGTGCGGTAAGTGTTTTTAAAAGACTCCAACGATCCGCCTTGCACTGATTGGACGAATTCGTTGGTAAACCGTTCGCAGGGCAAGTAAAGGACTTTGGCGTCCGGCTGGTTTTTTAAAATTTCATTACCGATCGCGTGCAAAAGATGCGTCTTGCCCAGACCGACGCCGCCGTAAATGAATAATGGGTTGTAAGCGGCGCCCGGTTTTTGAGAAATAGCTATAGCGGCCGCGTGCGCCAATTCATTAAATTTGCCGACAATGAAATGGCCGAAGACATATTTGGAATTCAATCCGGTTTTTTTATTTTCTGAAGGATTGTGCGTTTTGCGATTGAAAGCCGCGTCTACCGGTTTTTTTATTCCGACGCTTATATTTTGCGGCAGCGGCTGGATGGTGTAAGCGATGTCCTTAATTTCTTTTGATGTGATTTGGATTAAAGCATTTTTAATCGCTTCGTGATATTTATTCTGAAGCCAATTTTTGGTAAAGGAATTGGGTACGCCAATAACCGCTTGTGTATCTGTAAACTCAATGATAAAAGTATTTTTAAACCAAGTGCTGAAATTCGCCTTGCTTAAGGTGATTTCCAGTTGTCCTAAACAAGCTTTCCACAACTCTTCTTTATTCATAAAAGACTGAATTTAGGCTTATATTAAAGTAATACATATACTACCACACATTGGAAAAAAAGAAAACGCGGGGCTGTTGGGGATTGTGTTGATAAACTGTGGATTGTGTTGATAAGAGGCGATTATGGGCGGGGCTTGACAAGAATAATAAAAGGTGTAAAATATAGACTACGATAAAAGGAGTGGCAGTCCTCCAAAAATACTTGCCAAACACCTATATCCTTACAATTTAACGGAACGAAAATAAAAGAAAGAGGTCAAAATTAATTCGTTTTCCTCTTTCTTTTGTGTTCGTTGACAATTTAACGATCCACTTATGGTTTCTGTTTTTCAGAAACTTCACTTAGAATAAAATTTGTCAATTTCTTTACGAGAGTTTGATCCTGGCTCAGGATGAACGCTGGCAGCGTGTCTTAGGCATGCAAGTCGAACGGGTCCGATGACCGCAAGGAAGTCGGATCAGTGGCAAACGGGAGAGCAACACCCTGGTAATCTGCCCCAAAGTGCGGAATAACTCGCCGAAAGGCGGGCTAATACCGCATGTGCTGGCGCGGCATAAGCTGCGTCAACAAAGGTTAGCAATAGCCGCTTTGGGAAGGACCTAGGTCCTATCAGCTAGTTGGTGAGGTAATGGCTCACCAAGGCGACGACGGGTAGGGGGCGTGAGAGCGCGACCCCCCTCAGTGGGACTGATACACTGCCCACACTCCTACGGGAGGCTGCAGTCAAGAATATTCCTCAATGGGCGAAAGCCTGAAGGAGCGACGCTGCGTGAAGGATGAAGGCCTTCGGGTTGTAAACTTCTTTTTTGCGGGAAGAACCCTGACGGTACCGCAAGAATAAGCCGCTGCAAACTTCGTGCCAGCAGCCGCGGTAAGACGAAGGCGGCGAGCGTTATCCGGATTTACTGGGCGTAAAGAGCTCAACGGCGGTTTTGCGCGTCACGAGTTAAATCCCGAGGCTCAACTTCGGGACTGCTCTTGATACGGCAAAACTAGAGGGTGGAAGAGGTAAGCGGAACGCGCGGTGGAGCAGTGAAATGCGTTGATATCGCGCGGAACACCAATTGCGAAGGCAGCTTACTGGAACACTTCTGACGCTCCAAGAGCGAAAGCGTGGGGAGCAAAAAGGATTAGATACCCTTGTAGTCCACGCCCTAAACGATGGATGCTCGACATTGGAAGTCTCGACCCTTTCAGTGTCTTAAGCTTACGCGTTAAGCATCCCGCCTGGGAAGTACGGTCGCAAGACTAAAACTCAAAGGAATTGACGGGGACCCGCACAAGCGGTGGAGCATGTGGTTTAATTCGACAATAAGCGAAGAACCTCACCAGGCCTTGAAATGCTACTGCAAGCGCACGGAAACGTGTGACCTTCGAGGGTGTAGTACAGGTGCTGCATGGCTGTCGTCAGCTCGTGTCGTGAGATGTACGGTTAAGTCCGAAAACGAGCGCAACCCTCATCGCGCGTTAAATATTCGCGCGAAACTGCCGTCTTTAAGACGGAGGAAGGCGGGGATGACGTCAAGTCAGCACGGCCCTTACGGCCTGGGCTACACACGTGCTACAATGGGAAGGTACAATGGGTTGCCAAACCGCAAGGTGGAGCTAATCCCATCAAAACTTCCCTCAGTTCAGATTGAGGTCTGCAACTTGACCTCATGAAGATGGAATCGCTAGTAACCGCCAGTCAGCTATATGGCGGTGAATACGTTCTCGGGTCTTGTACACACCGCCCGTCACGCCAAGAGAGGTGGAAATACCCGAAGTGCCCGTATGGGTATCAAGGTAGAGCCACTGATAGGGGCGAAGTCGTAACAAGGCATCCCTAGCGGAAGCTGGGGATGGATCACCTCCTTTCTAGGGAATTTTCTATCGCGTTTCTTCTACAGAACGCGTTCAGAACTTTGGACGGTGTCCAAAGTTCCCTTAGTCTTTTCGATTATTTATAATCGGAATATGCGGTGAAACCGCAAGCCTCAACAATATGCTTTGGTAGCGCATTGTTGTTGTAAATTTTTACCAAAACACAAGAATTGGCAAATTTCTCTAAGTGGAGTTTCTAAAGAATGGAAATAAAAGCCAGATCGCCTAATCTTTCATAAGGTTGCGCGGTTTGGCTTTTTTTGTTAGGATGAAATTAAGTTTCGGTTCTTTTAAATCAAAACAATAACGAAAGGGGGTAAAACATGGAGACATGGAAAGAATTAGAAAAAACTCTTCTGATTTTCTTTGATCCGATGGCCGTATTATTATGGATTGTTATAGCGGTTGGAACGGTGTTGGTATTAAAAAAAATTTACTAAAGAGGTGAAGAAAATGAAAACATTATCCGTTGACGAGCTGTTTAGGTTGTTTTCAAAAAAAGAGAAGCGTGAAGCGGGAGAAATTGCGGAAAGAAAGTCCAAAGAACCGGTTGTAAAAATCCGGGAACTTCAAAAAAGCGACCGCAAAAAGGTGTTGGATTTAATGAATGAGTTTTCCGATGTTTTCCCGCCGCAATATGTCAATAGCCGGAGCTTTGGCGGAGTGCTTTGGTTTCTCAATTCCGCGCGCTCCGGGAACATCGATCAGATCGGAAGCTTCGTGCTTGAAGTTGACGGAAGTGTCGTAGGACACATTTCCTACGCCAGAGACATCAGAAATTTTAAAGACAGAGCGTATGAGTTGAAGTCGGTCGTAGTCGGCGCATCGTATCAAAAAATGGGATATGGCGGATTGCTAGTCCGATATGCCCTGGAAAGGCTGAAAAAAACAGAAGCGAAATTCGTGTATCTTATAACTCGGAAACAGACCGTGATATATTTTGACAAATTTGGTTTCGACATAATCGGTCTTCATGAGTACTTTATTGACGGCAATAAAAAACGGTATGTGTTGGGAAAGAAGCTCTAAACAAAGGAGGTGCCGCTATGGAAGCAAAAATGTTCCGCATTACGGTGACAAAACCCTTTGTGTATAATCTAACCGCACCGCCCTCTCCGGACGATAAAGAAATTTATGACATCGCCTGGACCAAATTCAGAGAGGCGTTTGTTATTTCCGAGTCCTCGGAAGAAGCGAGCGCAAAGATCCGCGCCACCCTTCCCCCGGAAAATCCGGAAATAAAAAAAGCTCTTTTGCGAAGCGGAGTGAAAAGCGATTATTACACAATTGAAACTAAAGAACTTGAAGGAAAAGACGGGGTTTATTTCTGTTAATTAACGAAAGGAGAAAAAATGAATTATTTTATTTGCTACAGTCAGTTTCTGCAAGGAGAGTTGAAGAGCAAAGTAGGAGGAGTTGTATCAGCTGAAAATATTGTCCAAGCGACAGAGAAAGCGATAGAGGTTGTAAAAACCCTTTCAAAGGAAATTCCCATGGTTTCCGGCATGGAAGATAAGGTGCGAATTGAAAAGATAATTTATTATTAATTGCCTCTTTCGCCAAGCTTTAAATTTAAGCAATCAATAAAATCATTCCCGGCTGTCGCTATTTGGCAGCCGGTTTTTTATAACAAAAACTCGCCGTTTGGCGAGCTTTCATTAAAATGCCTGGGGGCAGAATCGGACTGCCGACGCCAAGATTTTCAGTCTTGCGCTCTACCACTGAGCTACCCAGGCTCATTAGTCCCTCGATTTCACTCGGGACACCCGACTTATTGCATGGTTTGCCGCGAGCGAGCCTTTAACAATAAAGGCGAGTCAAGTGGGCGTGCCTGGATTCGAACCGGGGACCTCGTCATTATCAGTGACGCGCTCTAACCAACTGAGCTACACGCCCAAAATCGTAAATTTTTACTATTTTATACTAACAGAAACAGCCGTAATCGTCAAGGTTTCGGGGGGCGAGTTCAACAATCTAACGCAACGGTTTAATTTACTATACAATAACTCATATTATGTTTAACATCATATCTATGTCTACTCCTTATGCGCGATTATCGTTTCAAGACCGCGAA
>SCPX01000034.1 GCA_004298615.1 Patescibacteria group bacterium
CGCGAATAAAAATATTTTTGCCGCATTCATAAGATTAATACGGTCAATATCCGGAATCCAGCCGATCTGTTTGACTGAATCTTCCAGGCTTAATCGCTTTATTGCCGATTGAATGCGATCGTATCCGTAACCCGGCCGGCCAGCCAGCACAAAAATAGTTTTTGAAAGATTCTGTTCCTTGGCTTTGGCAATAGCAAACGCCTCCAGCATTCCGGAAATATTTTTCTTTTCCTCCAGCCGCCCCACGAATAAATAAAACGGTTTATCTATATCGTATTTTTGAAGAGTGGCATTGATTGCCGATTGGTTTTTTACCGGAACGAATTTTTCTTGATCAAAGCCGTTGTGTATTACGCTGATGTTTTCGCCGCTGACTTTATAAATTTCTTGGATTTCTTTTTTCGTAAATTCTGAAATAGCAATAATTTTATGCGCATGTTTTAGAGCGAATTTCATTGACCAGCGATGATAATCCAATTCATTGTTTGAGTATTTGAATCCAGTGGCGATTTTGGCAGCCGCCTTTACGGCCAATCCTTTTAAACCGTGCGCCGGACCGATGGAATGCGTAGCGTATAATTCCGGAAATCTTTCAAAGCCAACATCGTGACAAGTGACTATTGTCATTTTCGGATGAATAATCGGAATGGTATGCGCCGGAACAAAGAGAACATCTGGCGGATTCAAAAGCATTTCCGCGGTCAGCCTGGTTTGAGTCCAGAGCATTTCCGCCGGCGATTTCAAAACCCGGCTTGTGAAATTTTTCGGAAGATTTTCCAAACCGTCTTTTAAAGGACCAGGCGAATAAAGCTTAAATTCATTTTGTAAATCTAATTTTTTAAATTCTTGTATCAAATGGTACGAATACCATTCCGTGCCAGTTCTCTCCGATTCATTCGCGCGAGAAGAATCAATGCCGATTATCATATTACCTAATCGCCGATACGCTCCTCTTGTACGCATCAAGATTATCAAGCACAATACCCGTCCCTTTGGCCACGCAGAGGAGCGGCTCGTCAGCCATATAGGTCGGCACGCCGGTCGCTTGCTCCACCAGTCTGTCCAAATTGCGCAATTGCGATGTGCCGCCGGATAAAATCATCCCTTTTTCCATAATATCGGCCGAGAGTTCGGGCGGCGTATTATTTAAAACCGATTTGATCGCGTTGATAATCCCCTGCAGATCATCGCGCAGCGCCTCTACCGTATCCTCGCTTGTAATTTGAATATTTTTAGGCAAGCCGGAAATCATATCGCGGCCTTTTATTTCCATTATCAATTTTTCGTCCAAAGCCAAGGCCGTGCCGATATTTATTTTAACTTCTTCGGCGGTGCGCTCGCCTATGGCCAAACCGTATTTTTTCCTGATGAATTCCATCAGAGAAAGATCAAGCTTTGTTCCGCCGACACGGATTGATGTTTTGGTAACAATGCCGCCAAGCGAGAGAACGGCGATCTCGCAAGTGCCTCCGCCGATATCAATGATCATATGCCCGGAAGCGGAACCGATCGGAATATTGGCGCCAATGGCCGCGGCCACCGGCTCTAAAATAATATGCGCCACTTTTGCGCCGGCGGCCAGCGTAGCGTCTATGACCGCGCGTTTTTCCGTGGAGGTGATGCCGCCGGGGACAGCCACCAAAACTTCTGGTCTCATAAATCTCACGCCGCCCACCGCTTTGTTTATAAAATATTTGAGCATTTGCTCCGTGATCTGATAATCGGCGATCACGCCTTCTTTCAATGGCCGCCTGGCCACGATCGTATCAGGAGTTCTCCCGAGCATTTCCTTTGCTTCGTCTCCGACCGCCAAAACCCTTTTATCGTGCGTGGAAATCGCCACCACCGAAGGCTCATTCAGCACTATGCCTTTTTGCGGCAAATAAACCAAAGTATAAGTCGTTCCCAGATCAATCCCCACTTTTTTACGGAATAAAGACATAAATCTCGTTATTTGAATTTAACATTCAACACTCTGTCATGTATCAACGAATTTTGCACAGTCAATGTATTATTGTCAATTTTATACTCATTGTCAAGCCATTCAACTTTCTGTATTTTATCGCTGAATTTCAATTCAAGATTAATATCGCGAGTATCTATGCCCGGCTGTTTTTGAATCAGCAAATTATATTCGCCGTTTTTTATTTTATCGCCGATGAAATTAGGCAATTTGTATTTTATCATCACCTCGCGCGTTTCCTTGGGTTCAATAGCTACAAAAGTCCCGAAGACTGTCTTCCCCAAATCTTCCGAAACATCCACGCTGCCTTTACGGGTCGTGCGATCATTATACATGGCGCCTTGCGATTCTATGAGCTCGCTGCCTTTTGGGACAAGCAGACGCAAATAATTTCTGTACCGGCTCGTTCGCCAATCAAACTCTTTGGCCGTATTTTCATATTTAAGGGTGGCGGTCGCGATGATTTCATTTTTATCGTTTTGCTCAAGCTTGTAGCTCAAGCCGCGCTTCATTACCGCGTCGGTCTTAAGACTCGCCAGATTAGCGTCAAATACGCCGATAAAATCATCGTCCGCTTCTTTGATTTGTCCGCCCCAACCGGCCGCGATTATCTTGTCTTGCAGTTCGGAATCCGTGGAATACAAAAGCATATGCTTTTCATTCGCCAGCTCGCCCATTATTTCAAAAAGTTCGGGCCATTTGTCGCGCGGCAGACTCATTATTCTTTTAATCAATACATCTCCCAAATCGCCGATTATTCCTTTGCGATTTTCAAAATCTTTCCCCTGATAAATATACGCTTTTTCCACCTGATAAATCAATTCATCCACCACATTGTCTTTGGTGAATTCAGTCTTGCCTATAGTTATTGATCCGGTCATTTCCAATAGTCTCTCAATCACGACCGGCGTTATGGCGATCACCCCGTCCAATTTCTCGCGGCCGCCTTCTTTGCCGTAAAACCACATAGTTTGTTTGGCAGCAAGCGGGAAATCAGGAGACCAATTGGAATCGCGGAAAAACCATTGCGTAGTTGCGTTGTATTTTTGAAGCGGCATTGGCGGCGTCACATTTAGCGTTTTTTTCACGCGCACATCCAAATTATAACTATTATCAGTGGTAAACGAATCAATATTGCCGTTTTTAAGTCGCATAATTCCGTAAGCGCCTAAAAATCCTCCGGTCGGCCGCAATTCCGTATTGTTTTGGAGCAAGAATAAATAAGTTTTCGGAGTGGGATAACCTGAAAGCAACGGCAAAATCTCGGCCAAAGGAATCGCCGAATCCACCGCCCCCGCGATTTGCGGCAATTTTTCGCGCAAAGGATCGATCTTTTCCTGGACAATGCTCAAGACGCCGTCTTCCGGAATTTGCGACAGAGCCACATCAGCCAATCCTATCTGGGCGCGTATACCTTGCAAGATCGGCGGACTTTCAAAAATCTTTTTAAGAACTTCGCGCCGGACATTATCCGGCAATTTATCCAGCGACAATTTTGAATTTTTCAAAAAAGGATCCAGAATGTCGGTCGCCAATACGGTAAGCGTCCGCATAGCACTGATCAGCTGCGATGACGAATCAACCGTAAATTCCACCGCGTCGATTTGCGTCTTTATTATCGGAAAATTTCTGACAGATTTTGGAATAATACTCAATGAAGCGCGCAGTCCCTCCAGATTCGTGGAAACATCGGCCAAATCAGAAAGCGCCGTTCTGAATTTTTGCTCGGTCATATGTTTTTGCGCCGCCTGGACGGCTGCGGCCGATCCCTTGGCGTAAGCCAAAGCCCTATCGGCTGCCGGATACCACGCAATGATTATCAATCCGATCAAATAAACTGGAATTCCCAGACCGATCGCCAAAACCCAGATCGCTTTTTTTGACAATTTGGGAAATTTTATCCGCTTGATGATTTTTTTCCACTTTGCTTCCGACTTGTTTATAATCGGCAAAATATTGAATTTAAAATTCATAGCCATAAAGTTTTGTTAATTTATTTTTGGTATTTGCTTGTCTTTATATTTTAAAATATATTTAATCCAGCTTTTGATATGCACGCGAGTCGGGTAGCTGATAATGCTCATCAGGCCGGAATATTCGGCTGATTCGCGCATATGGTAATGCACCATCTCCGAATCGGCCGCGTAATAGACTTTGAATCCGCCTTCCCACGCGCGGCGGCAAAGATCCGTATCTTCAAAATACAGGAAAAATCTTTCGTCAAACAAGCCGATTTTTTGCAAAACTGATTTTCTCGCCATCATGCAGGCGCCCAAAAGCCACTCTGCCGTCCGCGGGCGGCCGTTACTTTGATTTTCGGCCATAAGAAACCGACTCAAATGTTCCTTGGCCCATGGCAATTTTCCCAAAGGCGTGCGGCGGTACAGAGGCGTCAGAATCGTGTGAAATCTGAAATACGATGATTGCGTCGTCTTGTCCGGATTCAAAAGCTTCGGTCCGGCAATGCCGGCATCGGAATGTTCTTTCATAAACTCATAAAGCGATTGAATTGAATTTTCTAAAATCACGATATCCGGATTTAGAATCAATATATATTCGCCTTGGGCTTTGGCTATGCCTAAATTCATTCCGGCTCCGTATCCGCGATTTATTTTTGATCCGATAAAAATCACTTCCGGATATTTTTCATTCAGCATCTCGCCCGCGCCGTCTTTTGAATTATTATCCACTATTATAATTTCGTAAAATACTTTTGGCGGAAATTTTTTAATGCCTTTAATGCACTGCCGCGTAAGCTTTGCTGATTTATAGTTTAAAATAATGATGGAAATTTCAGGCATCATAAAGCTATTTCACAAACCATATTCTAATCTCCGGGGCTTTAGCGATTGTTCGTTCCATAATCTTTCTTCGTTTTATCAGCATTTTTGGCAATTTGCCAATAAAAATAAAATAAGCCGGTATTGTCCGCCATTCAAATAAAATCACATAAATAAACTTCCTTAATTCATACCATAAAATATGAATTATGTCAATAACGGCATTGGCGAAAAAATCGTTTTTCACCAATACAAAAAGATGATTTTTTTGCGAATGGAAATTCGCCAAAGCGGATTTTTTCGCGCGCCCGAAAATAGCTTTAATTTGAGAGTCCCCTTCCGCCTTGGCGCTCCTGATATGCGATCCGGAAACGGGCAAAATAAAAGACTGCCACCCGCGGTGCCTTAGCCGCCAAGCCAGATCCACATCTTCCTTGTATGAAAAAAAAATTTCATCAAAAAAACACTCTCGGCCGTTTTCCTTTTCCGCAACATCTTTCAAGGCGGTCATCCTATAAACCGCGGCCGCAGCCGAAACACCGAATACTTCTTTGGGACGCTCCTCCGCAACCCCAATTTCCGCAATACGCCGATTGCGGAAAATTTTCAATCCAGCGCTGTCCACCCTGAACGCAGTCGAAGGGTCAATTATTTTTTCTCCATTTTCCGATCGCCAAAGTATTCCGGCCGCAGATCCCGTACGCGGATTTTTTTTCATAAACGCGACGATTTCCGATAAATAATTTTTCTCCAACTCCACATCCTGATTTAAACAAAGAACAAACTCTCCTCTCGCTTGGCGAAATAACGAATTATGTCCAGCCGCAAAGCCGATATTTTTCGGCAAGTATTCAATCGTTCGGATATGATATTTTTCAGGGCCCAATCTCTCCAAAAAATCGCGCGTCCCATCCGCGGATCCATTATCCAAAATCAGCAATTCAAAATCTTGAAGATCCTGATTTGCGATTGATTCCAGACATTGCGGCAAATACTGTCGTCCATTCCAAACCACCAGGCTTATTGATATAATGGGCTTTTTCATAAACTTAACTATATCCTGAATTGAGGATATTTTCAATCCCCCACTCTTGACAAATTACTAAAAGTATGCTATTTTTCAGTGGTACTTGTACTTTTAAAATACACTAAAATGGTATTGGGATGTTAGAAATTAGATATTAACCTTTAATAGATTCATTAAAAAGAAAGGGTGGTGAAACAGAAATGGAAATGTCGGATATCAAATATGTTGTTTATTATCCAAAAATTAAAAAAATGACTTTTGCCGATGACGCTCTCTTTTCAGAAGAAAAAAAGGAATTAGTTACTTTTACGCCGGATGACTTTGGTGGAGTTGTCTTAATATTAGATGTTTTAAGTTTTCTTTTAAGGAAGGCATGGTATGAGAAGTCTGACTTAGCTGATAAGCTCGGGGCAAAGAGAGATGTTATGATGATTTTCGAATTTGTAAACGAACCACCATTTCCACAGAGAGTATTTGGTCCATTTTAATTTCTATAGAAATTAAAGCTGAGCCCGTCCAAGGATAAAAACCTTACGGGCTTTATTTTTTTTGAAAGTCAATCGTCCGACCAGGAGTCTTGTCGTATATCAGCCGATTCCTAGACTTCGCTCGGAATGGTGAGTGAAATTGAACCATCGTCGCATATACGACATATTCTTATCATAAGTTATTATTTTTTATTCTTGCCATCAATCACGATCAGCGCGTGCAAATCCTGATAAAGGGTAAAATCGCGCGGAAGATTGGATTCAAATAATTTTTGCAAATAATCGTAAGACAAATCTCTGGCAAGTTTCTCTTTTTTGACCAGCCGGCGGGTGTATTCGTCAATCACGAAAACCGGCTTGTCCAGTCCGTAAAGCAGAATTGAATCAGCCGTTTCAGGACCTACTCCGCGCAGGGCTAATAATTTAACGCGTAATTCATTTAGCTCAATTTTTTGAACCTTATTAACGCCGCCGGACTTTTTAAAAAATTCGACCATTGCCAGTAAATATCCGCATTTTTGTTTATAAAATCCGGATGGCCTAATTAAATTGGCCAATTTGTTTTTATCTTTTTGTCCAAGCATATAAATTCCGGCCAAAGAACAATATTTGGTATTTTTTAGATTATCAATCGCCAGCATCACATTTTTCCAATTAGCTCTTTGCGTTAAAATCGCCCCGATTATAACTTCATCTCTTTGCCGGACATTTTTTGGCCGTTTGCACCATAACTTCCACTGCCCTTCCGGTTTGCCGTAAGTTTTCAAAAGTTTTATGTATAATTCTATAATTTTATTTTGTGGCATATTGGAGCTTATCAAATGGAACCAATGAAAGATGTTTCGTCTCTGTTTTTAAAACGGCAAAGCTGGGAGCGTAATACTGACCGGCGAGATTTCCCGGATTGGCGACAAAGCAATTGCCGATTTTTTCCAGCCACGGCTTATGCGTGTGCCCATAAAAAATAAAATCGTATTTCTTAGAATTTTCCATTGCCAATTCCGGAAAATGACAAAAGCCGATTTTTAAACTATCCAATTCCGTTTGGCCGAACTTTTCAAAAATTTTAAGCCGTTCATTATTTTCAAAATTTGAAAATTCTTCCCGAAAGTCCATATTGCCAAAACTTAAAAAAACCGGCCCTGAAAAATTTTTTAAAATTTCTTCAAGCGTTTCCCCGTGCGCCGTATCGCCGCAATGAATTATCGCTTTAATATTTTCCTTTTTCGCAAAATCAAAAAACACTCTCAAATTTTGCAAATTATCGTGCGTATCCGAAATAATCGCGATTTTCATAAATCTTTTCTTAATAATGGTATTCCTTGTTTTTTAAAATCGCGATGGCGCGAAAGATTTGCTCCAGAAGCACTACGCGGGCCAGCTCGTGAGGATAGGTCATCTGTGAGAGTGATAAGCGCATAAACGGGCGCTTTTTAATCTCTTCATCCCAGCCGAGCGATCCGCCGATAATAAAGACTATATGCCGGTCAAGCCCGTCCAAAAATTTGGCAAACTTTTCGGATGAAAATTCCTTTCCCTTTTCTTCCAAAATAATGATTTCCGCGTTGCCGTGCTTTTTCAAAAATTTAAAAATCCTCTCCCACTCTTTTTTCTTGGCCTTCGTCCTGCTTCCTTCGTCTTCGGTGAAAGACTCGGCCTCCAGCTCAACAATCTCCAGCTTGACATAAGACTTCAGCCGCTTGGCATATTCTTCGGCCGCGGCTTGGAAATATTTTGCTTTGAGCTTACCTATGGCTAAAATCGTAATGTGAAACATAATTCAGGTTTTTTGGCACACCAAGTTAATATTGCTTTTTATCTCCTTTCCGTTTTTCCAAGCCTTGATAATTTTAAAACCGGCGCTTTCTGCGAGATTTTTCAGCTCGCTCGCCGTAAAACAATGCACATACCGATCGGCCGTAATATTTCCCTCTTGATCTTTCCACGGATAATAAATATCCTTAAAGTCCAATTTGAATCGGCCGATAATTTTTAGAGCAAAATATTTTAAAAGCAAAACCAGCGGTTTTTTGTGGTTCCATAAATTCCAAACCGTTAAAATCAAAAGGCCGTCTTTTTTCAATACCCGATATGCTTCCCGCATAAAATCAGATCTCAAATCGTTGCCCGGAATGTGGTGCAGGGCGGCCATTGAAATAATTTTATCAAACGAATTATTTTCAAACGGCAAATCCAACGCATCGGCGCGCAAAAAATCCGCCTTGGGAAATTTAAGCTTGGCCAATTCAATCATTTCTTCGGAAGTATCGATGCCGTAATAGTCAACCTTTTTATCATGCAGAGCATAAATAAATCGGCCGTTGCCGCATCCGATATCCAAGACTTTGTCGCCATTTTTGACATATTCGGCCAGCGAATGATACTCTTTGGGCAGACTCCGCCTTGTTTCTGAAAAATGTTTGGAAATTGTGTTATAATCATCTCTGACTTTATTGAGCAAAAATATGGCGAAATTCTTATCCATAAAAGACTATAGCGAAATATTCAATAAATTGCGCGCCGTAAAAAACGGGAAAGAGCTGGATGTGTTCAAACGGCGCATTTCCAAACAATTTGGCGCACCCCTGATATCCAATTTTCAGCTTTTAAAAGTGTATCACAAATCACTAAAAGCCAAAAGCGCCAAACGCGACAAAAACATTGAAAATCTGCTTAAAATGCGCCCGATTCGTTCAATGTCCGGAGTCGTCAATATTTCCGTTCTTACCAAAGAATATCCTTGCCCGGGCAAATGCCTGTATTGCCCCAAGGAAAAAGGAATCCCCAAAAGCTATCTTTCGGGCGAGCCGGCCGTAGAGCGGGCCAAAATGCTGAAATTTTCTCCATATCGGCAGACCAAGGAAAGAATTGAAAGCCTGGAGATGGAAGGGCACGAACCGGAAAAAATAGAAGCGCGGATAGTCGGCGGCACTTGGAGCTATTATCCGAAAAATTATCAAATTCAATTTATTAAAAAAATATATGACGCGGCCAATGACCGAACGGGAAAAAATTTAACCGCCGCTCAAAAATCAAATGAGACGGCCAAACACCGCATTGTGGCGCTATCCGTGGAAACACGCCCTGATTATATCAATGAAGACGAGATCATTTGTTTGAGAAATTTCGGCGTCACCAAAGTAGAGCTGGGCGTGCAGTCAATTTACAATGATGTTTTGGATTTTGTTATGCGCGGACACACTGCGGAAAAAACCGTTGAAGCATCGCGCCTTTTGAAAGATGCCGGATTCAAGCTCTCGTACCAGATGATGCTCAATTTGCCGAAAAGTTCGGCCGAGCGCGATTTTGAAATGTTTGAACAGATTTTCGGAAATGCCGATTTCAAACCTGACTATTTAAAAATTTATCCGCTGGCTTTATTGCGCGAAGCGCCGCTTTATCATTTATATAAAAATAATAGATTTAAAATCTACAGCGAGGACGAACTGATTGATTTGATCAGAAAAATTAAAAAAATAACGCCATACTGGACAAGAATTGAAAGAGTGATCAGAGATATTCCGGCTCATAAAATTTTTGAAGGCGGCGTCAAAACTTCAAACCTGCGCCAAGTGATCCACGATCAGGCTGACGGACTTAATGCCATATGCCGCTGCATCCGGTGCCGGGAAATAAAGGCCAAATATAATCCGGATGAAAAATTTCATTTGTTCCGCCAAGACTATGAAGCTTCGAGTGGCCGAGAAATATTTTTAAGCTTTGAGTCAAAAGATCGGGAAAAATTAGCCAGCTTTTTGCGATTAAGGATTCCATCGCAATATTTTAACGGCCAAAAATATTTTTTAAAAGTTCTTCAGAATTCCGCGGTTATCAGGGAAATAAAAAGCGTGGGCGTGCTTACTCCGGTCGGCCAGATCAAACGAGCTCCCCAGCATAAAGGCTTTGGCCGAAAACTTTTGGAAACGGCGGAAAATATCGTCCGAAAAGAATTCACGCTTGAAAAAATCGCGGCCATCGCCGCCATCGGCGCGCGCCAATATTTCCGCAAAAACGGCTACAAATTGAAAGACACTTATATGGTAAAGGACTTGGGCTAATTTCAAATCAAATTTGCTTTTCCCGATTCTTGACGAACACGGCAAAAATGGACGACAAAATGACAAATCCAATGCCTAACGGATGATTCAAATACGGCGTGAAAAAATGGACCGCGGCCAAAGCAATGAGCGCGGCAAATACGCCAAGCGACATCGCTTGAACATTTATTCCGGCTAAAACCATCTCTGATTTTTCTTTTATAACGCGCCAAAGGGCGAACGAAGCACTCCCAATCAGCCCAAGATACGCCAGTGGGCCCAAAATTCCCATTTTATACCACAAATCAAGATAGCCCCACTCAAAAGCGAAAGTGGTATATTCTCCCGATGGATTATTTTGCAAAATGCGAGGATCTTTGGAATTATAAGTGATTGACGCGCCAAAACCGGAGCCGATGATCGGATGCTTTAAAATTCCTGTCCAGAGCGGCTTTAACAATTCCATGCGCGATAGCCCGGCCGCCTCTTGGGTCGTGGCGCGCTCTGACACAAGGCTGGACAAGGAAGCCGGTTTTCCTTTGCGCGGTGGAATATTCATCAGCGCGAAGATCAAAATAAAACCGATCGCGAAAATACTGATGGAATAAAGTGAAAATATGCCAATCGCGCGCCATTTGGCTTTTAAAACAAATATCAATAAAAAAACCAGCGCAAAAATACCCGCCGCTCCCCCCACCCAAAACGAGCGGGAAAAACTCAAGATAACCACCGCAGTCAATCCCGCCCCTAATAGCCAATACCGTTTATTTGCTAATCCCTTATCCCTAATCCCTAATCCTTTGTTAATCAAATGCCCTATAATTCCCAATATAATAATCAGCGCTAAAAGCTCGTAAATCTGTCCTTGAAAAAAAATCCGATAAAATGCTTGATCCATTTTTGTAATTTCCCCCACTCCGGTATCTCTAATCCATTTGTAAACCATAGGGGTGTACGGCCACATTCCGTGCGCGAAAACATAAAAAATTAAAAATGTTTTAATCGCCACCCAGCTTACGGACGCTATCGCCGCTTTCCCCAAGCGCTCCCAATTGATTTTCTCGCGCAAAATTTCAGCTAATGGGAATAAATAAGCGAAAAACAAAAAGGCGTTGAAATCAAAGAAAATATTGCCGTAATTATTGCGTAAAATAATCGCTTGTATCAACCCGACGGCCAAGGCGGCGAAAAGAAAAATATACCAGATTGAAAGATTTGAAATCCAGAACTTTGAGCCTTGGACTTTTTTTGAAAATATTTTTTTAGTCAGCCAGACCGTTATCACTATTAAAAAAATCGCAATGCGAACGGAAACAACCGTACCATTGATATCAAAAGAGAAAAGATATCCTTTTGAGCCGATAAATAATTCAATCAATGCGATTAAAAGTCCGTATTCCAGCCGCCAAAACGATACAACTAAAACGGCGGCGATAATCAGCCAAAATAAAACTACTCCAGCCTGCGGATGAAGATAACCGAAAAAAGAAAAAAGCTCAACGGAGGCAAGAGTAAATATCAAGCTGAAAATAGGCCTTTGCTTAAAAAAACTGAACATATTCAAGTAATTCATGATTCATGATTCATGACTCGCGCTTTGTATGATGATAATTTCGGATGGAAAATTCCGGTAATAAAAGCCAAGGCAATGCTTGCCGGATGAATCAGCGCGAAAATAAGCCAGATAAAAATTCCTTTATGCTTTCGCATATAATAACGCAAGCTTTCATTAAAAATCATCTGCCGCTTGGCAGACGAAATTTGGCCAAAGCTTTTTCCGCCCAAGTGAATTACTTCAGTTTTGGGAGTATAAATTATTTTCCAGCCCGCGTCTTTGGCGCGCTTGCAAAAATCCACTTCTTCAAACCATAAAAAAAACCGTTCATCCATCATACCGATTTGTTTAATCACTTTCCGGCGAATGGCAAAAAATGCGCCCATCACTTGATCAACTTCCTGCCTTTTCTCATAATCAAAATTTTTCGCCAAATAGCGGCCGATCGCGCGCGAATTGAAAATATGATTTAATTTGAGAGTGATCAAAACCTGGGTGAAAACATCCGGAAATGAGCGAACGGACGGCTGAATCGATCCATCTTCGTTCTTTATCTTTCCGCCGACAATTCCGGAATCAGCTGATTTTTCAAACTCCTCCAATAGATTTTTTAGCGTTGACTCCATTATCTCCACATCCGGATTTAAAAGAACAGCGTATTCGCCGCGAGCCTGTTTTATTCCCTGATTAATCCCGGCGGCAAAACCTAAATTTTTCGTATTGGCAATTAAATTGATTAGCGGAAATCTTTCCCGCATCATCGCAATGCTGCCATCCATTGAGGCGTTATCCGCGACAATTATTTCATAACTAAAATGACTGTTGAATTTTTCAATTGACAGCAGACATTTTTCCAAAAGTTCCCGCACATTCCAATTGACGATGATAAAGGAAAAAGTCATTTTATATTATCGCTTCCTCAACTAATTCTTCCGGCAGGCCATTAGCCGATTCATCCTGACTTGACGGCCTAAGGAGCGGTTCAATGATCTGAAGCGCTTGCTGAAAACGCTCTTCCACCGTACCTCTCACAATCTGATATTGAAAGTTATTTTTATCCAAAAATTCAATATATGATCGATCTATTTGGGCTTGGAATTCGGCATTTAAGCTGCGCAGACCGTCATCCGCAATCGCGAATTCAATTGGGAGATAAAGCATCACATCATAGCGCGCTTCTTTAATCACAATATCGGCGATTACATCTTTGACTTTCTGGTCCTTCAAAATCACATTGCCGTATATAATATTATCAAAAAGGGTTTTATCGGCAATCCACGATTCGAGCGTGTTGCGCTCGAGTTCAATCATTTTTGAAAGTATCCAAAATTGAGATTCGGGCGGAGTTTCTTCGTTTATAATAAACTTCTTCTCATGCGCTTCGCGCACGATATCGGGGATTCGCGCAAATCCGAAATAATCGGAAAGCTTGACTGAAAGGGTTGTTTTTCCGACTCCATGCGAGCCGATTATGGCAATTCTCATATGAATCAATTTTGAATAAATAAAAAAAGACCGTTTGGATTATACCCAAACGGCCATCAGATGTCAATTAATTGACGATTTTCAAAAAGAAATTCCACGTGCTTTGAGATAGGCGGCAATCTGGCAGTCAACTATGTCAGCCGCTCCATCGCCTTGATCTTTGCGAACAATCTCAAGAATTTTATCCACGGCCTCTTTTTTTTGCTGCGACCAATCGCGATAATATTCCTGGAGGACAGGATGAATAAAATTCTCCGGCCGTAAAGCCAGCACTGCGAAAAAATAACAAAGTTGATCAGTGCGCGAATCCCGTTTAAACGAGAAATTCCAATCCAATCTAAATTCAGTAGGCGTATCGCGATTAAATAGCGGAAACTTGAATTTTCTGCGATACTCATCGTACCGCTCAATCTCATCAGCCGGATCAACCGATGTTTTATCAGCGGCGCGGATAATTTGCGCCTCAATAGATACTGGTGGCTTTTTCCCAGGATCAAAATCCTGGCTGAAATAATCGTGCCGCAAAATTCCCTCGCGAATTATTGGATGATTATATCCAAAAATTTCTGCAAGGAGCGCGCCCGCGTATTCGTGCAAAATTTGCCCTTTTCTTTTGCGTTTTGCATAATTCGGGGCAGATTCCACCGGCACAAGAAAACGCCCAGCATCGTGAAAGATGCACATCGCTTCCAAGCGTTCAATATCGATGTCCATCTCTCGAATTTCTTCTACGGAAAAACGATCAAGAATTTCCAGCACCTTGCCGTACACGTTTGCGGCATGCGGCAACCCATGATCGTTACTTTTCAAATAATGGTCAAATTCTTCCGCGTACCGCTCCTTAACTTCCAGTGGAAATTTCGAAAACTTCTTTTCTAATCTCCGCTCCCACTTCATCTTAAAACAAAACTTCTTAAATTCTATTCCATTATCCATGGAAACTCCCTCTCTTTCTCGCTCATCTAATGAGCGCGCAAAATTGTTTTTCTAGCTGATTTAATGAACAAATTTAAGTTATGTTAGCAAAAATATGTTATTTTGTCAAGGGTTCGTATCGTTTTGTAATATTATAAAAATCAATCGCCGTTATTGTGTTCAATGTCATGAATAAGCGCTTTCATTTTTCTGTATTTCAGATGGCCGAAAGCCCAGGTAAATATTCCCGCCGGTATAAAAACAATACCAATTGCCCCTATGAAAGCTGATTCAAAAAATTTGATAAATGTGACGCCAACAGCAAAGAGTGTCAAGGCTGTGCGCAAATACGCCAGATAAGTGCGCTCATTGGCTAAAATCGCTTGAGCGGCCGACAAATGCTCGCCCAGCGCCAATTTTTTTGTTGTAAATTTAGAGTAAAGACTTCCTTTCATATTTTTTTCATTATATGCCAATAGTAAATAAATATCAAATTATCAGAGATAAATCGATCGCTGGATGTCTGATGAAAATGAATTAAAAAATCACGCAGGTAATTGAGATTGATTTAAGCATCCCGTTTAGCCGCGCGCAAAATTATCATTCCAAGAACAACAAGAATAATGGATGCGGCCGCGGAGATCATGCAATAAAGGCAAATTGCTTTGAGAACGATTAATTGAAGATATACGAAATATATGGACGCCAAAAGACCGATCGGGGTTATAAGAGCGGCGATTTTCAAAATTATTGCATTCTTCAAGTCAAAATAAGCGATTATTAAAACCAAAAGCGCGAAATAATAAACCGCTCCAAAAAGCGCTAGCGGAATTCCGAAAACTTTGGAATAATCACTTGTGGTCACTTTCTCGCATCCGGAAATAATGGAACAAGGCGGCACTACTCCGCGGTAGTGCTCGATGGTTAAAAACGATGCGTCAATAAATCCGATCAATGCCGTTATAAAAAACGCGGTAATGATCCATTTAGGGATTTTGGGAAAGGGCGCCATTAATGAGATTTTTAAGTTCGTCATAAGAACCGGGATTATCAATGATTTTATCGTTTATGAAAATAGAAGGCGTGCCGCCCAAATTTATCCTTGCCGTCTCTGATCGGCTATTTTGAACTTTTTGTTTGACAGCGTCTGAAACCAAATCGCTTTCAAATTTTGCCTTGTCCAGCTCCAATTCTCCGGCATACTGCAAAAAATTCTTTTTCGCGTCTTTGCTTGTCCCCCAATTGCTTTGTTTGTTAAAAAGCATATCATGCATTTCCCAAAATTTCCCCTGAAGACCGGCGGCCTCGGCGGCTTTGGCCGCCAATTCGGAATTTTGATGGATCTGAACAAGCGGAAAATGCCTATAAGCAAATCTGATTTTATCGCCGAATTCTTGCACAGCTTTTTTCATCATTGGGTACGCGCTTGCGCAAGCCGGACACTGAAAATCGCTGTATTCAATAATCGTCACTTTCGCGTCAGGACTCCCCTTTACCCAATCGCTGTCCGTAATCGGCGCAGGCGTTCCGGAAACATTTGAATTTGACGATTTCGACCCCAAATACGCCAAACCGATTATCAAAAGTACTGATCCGCCCAAAACTCCTCCCCACAAAAGCACCCGGCGCAAAATCTGTCCGGCGCGCGACGGCCGATTGAATTTATTTTCGCTCCTCTCCAATTCTCGCCGTTCGCTTCGGCTCATAAATTCCTTTGTATTGTTTTCCATAATTGACAATCAATATTATAAAAAAGATTTTATTAATTCCGCAATTTTCGCCAATTCTCGGCTGTCGGCCATTTTGGCAAGCTTGAAATCCAATTCTCCGCCCGCGTAAAGAGGCACCAAATGGATATGCGCGTGCGGCACATCAAATCCGTACACCACCATGCCGACTCTCACGGCATTGGTGGATTTTCTGATCCCCGGCTCCAATTTCCGGCAAATCTCAAAAATCTCCGCGTATAAATTGTGCGGCAAATCAAACAAATAATCAATCGGCTCTTTGGGCACAATCAGCGTATGGCCGGGATTGATCGGCTTTATATCCAAAAAGGCGATAAAATTTTCATCCTCGTAAATTTTATGCGCCGGAATTTCTCCTTTAATGATTTTGGTAAAAATGGAATCGGACATAATTAAAATAAAAAAGATCAGCTTTTTTTTATTTCATCCACCACCACGATTTTTTTGCTTTCAATGATGTCGTACAAAAATCGGTCGGTAATATCCATCCTGTACTCGTATTCATTTTTTGAAAGCAGGGTGTATCTGACGGGAAGATGCAGCTCAATCTGAAATCGCCGCATGACTTGGGCCAAGCGTTTTTTATTGACTCTCCCGACAATCAATATATCGGTCGGTGTATGATTGGTGTCGGTAAAAAATCCGGTGAACGCCAAATAGCCGATCGAGCCCAGCGATTTTATTTTTTTTACCAATTTTTGCTCCCAGAAAATTATTGATTTGAGTACCAGCGAATGAAGCTCCGGAAGAAGCGGAAAAGACAAATTTACCTGAAGCCTCATTTCCTTTTCCGGCTTATTGTTTTGCTTTTTAGATTTATTCTTTTTCTTCCCGCCGGCTTTTTTATCGGATTCATTTTCGCCGGCAATATTTTGCCAATACGCCTCGATGAGCCCCAGCCGTACCAGAGCGCCGATCTCCTCTTTTAATATTCTCGGACTTAGAGCCCCGCCCAAATAATTTTTGAGTTCGTCAAATGAAAAGGAATCGTGAATGCGAGTCAAAAAAAATTCAGCTATTTTTCTTCGGGAATTATTGCCGAATAATTGTTCAATCATATTTCATTATTTTACCTCAAAATCACCAGCTTGTCAAAACCTTCAAAATATGGCATAAATAATACAGGACAAGCTTTGATATGCCCCAACAGCTTTTATATAAAATCCACCTCCTGACTTTCGGTGAAGGACGCAGAAGCACCGAGGTTTTTAATTTTCAAGGATTGGAGAATGAAACAGCCGTAAAAGACCATTTTTTCCTATTGATTGATTATACCGACTTTCGCCATTTTACCCAGCGCGATCTCAAAAATATCCGCGATTTGATAGTGGCTAAAATCAACGAACAGAAATTTTCGGAAATTCCCAACAATGAAATCAATGCGGCATTTGAAAAACTTTTGCGCGAGCTAAACTCAATCTTGCCGCCGCTTTTACCGGCGCACGATCCACTGCATCAATCATTGTCAATCATCATCGCCAATGTGCGATCCGATATTATTTCTTTCGGATACGCCGGCAATCCTGACGCATTTTTCATCCGGCCGAAACAAAACGGCGACGGACTGATACTTGAGATATTTGACAAAAAAGGCAGAAATGCCGCTCCGTCAGCCAATCTTTTTTCCCAGGTCGTATCCGGAAAAATATCTTCGGGCGATATTCTTTTTTTGGCCACATCCAATGTTTTGGATTATTTGTCCCAAGAAAAAATAAAACGCACGCTATTATCCCTCTCTCCCCAGCCCGCGGCCGAGACATTGAAATCCTTGCTGAACGAATCACGTTCGCGGGAAAAATTCGGGATGGTCATAATCAAGGCTGTGGCGAGCCTCCCCGCCAAACAGCCTTCCAGCCATCACTCGATTGAAAAATTCATTGAAAAAAAATCAAGCACCGCGACAATCCTCACCCCGCAATTTTCCCATATGGCAAAGTCGGCAATCCAAAACGGCTTGAATATGGCTAGAAATTTCGCGCTTTCCGGATTTGAAACGGCCAAACAAATGTTTCCTAAAAAGCCGAATGCGCTGCCTGCGGCCTCGGCTGCAAAAGAGCCGAGCACCCAATCTTCCGCGCGGCAAGGTACCGGTCTTATTTTAAAAATCTTTGAACCTTTGAAAAAATTCCCGATTCAGCAAAGGCGGATAATCCTGATCATTGCGGGGCTGGCGGCGATTTTATTTATTGGCATTTTGTTTTCTTTCAGCGAGCGCGAACAAAAGCAAACCGTCCTGCAAAATTCAGAAATGGCCGAAAGAGTCCGAACAAACATCGAAAAAGCCGAAGCTGATCTGATTTACGGCAATGAGGCATCAGCGCGAGAAGCGTATGATAAAATTTCTCTGGATCTAAAGACTCCGGACGGAGAACTGTTCTCAAAAGCCGCGGGCAATCGCGAACTTTTAAATCGCTACGATATTATCAAACAAAAATTGTTTCATTTGACATCTCTAAGCGTCAAGGAAAGCCAGAGCGTGCCATTGACATTTGAATCCGGACAACAGCCGGAAAAAATATTGTTTGCCGGAAAAAGGCTGGCGATTCTTGATTCGGCCGGAAAATTCCACTCGGTAGATTCCGATAAAAAAACTCAAACACAATTTTCTGCGCAACCGGAGCAAAAGCCTCTTTTGACAGCCTCGTCAAAAAGCGCAATTGCCGGCTTGAGCGATATTGTCGTGGAGCAATATGATCCGTCGCTCAAAAAAACAATTTATAAAATAGATCCTCTCCCCGCCCGATCTACGCTATCCATAAATTTTTTCAGCGATAAATTATACTTCCTCGTGCCGGACGAACGGCAAATATTCGTTTATTCGCGTTCCGGCGATGCCTACAAAAGATCAAAAGCGTGGGTTGACAAAGGAGCGGAATCCTTGGCGGACGCGGTTGATTTTGCGGTGGACGGAGAGATATTTGTTTTGAAAAATGACGGTACGGTGGCAAAGTTTTCAAAAAATAAACAAGTTGAATTTGAATTGGACGCGGCGGAATACCAAATTTCGCCAAGCAAAATAATCACGCCAAACGAATCGGCGCCACTGTATATCCTGGATAAAGCCGCCAGACGCGTAATAGTCTATGACAAAAAAACAGGAAAACTAACAGTCCAATATATCGCCGATCAATCCATCATTGATGCATCCGTCAATGACTCCAACTCGCAAATGGCCGTGCTGTACGAAAAGGAAATTAAAATCTATAATTTGAAATAATCGCAAAAATAAAAATACCCCCGCCGAAGCGGGGGTATTTTTTTGATATGCTTTTTAAAATTATTTCAAAGCAACTTGAGCGCCGGCTTCTTCAAATTTTTTCTTCATGGCCTCGGCCTCGGCCTTGGCAACGCCTTCTTTCACTATTTTTGGCGCTCCGTCCGCCATATCTTTGGCTTCCTTGAGCCCGATTTGGGTGAGCTCGCGGATTACTTTGATGACGGCGATCTTATTGGCGCCCGCTGAAGTAAGCTCCACATTGAAGCTTGTTTTTTCTTCAGCCGCCGGAGCAGCCGCTCCCGCCCCCGCTATCATCACCGGAGCCGCTGCAGCGGCTGTGACGCCGAATCGATCTTCCAATACTTTCACCAAATCGGCCAATTCAATGACTGATAATTTTTCAATTGATCCCACGAGGTCCTGAAATTTTTCAGGAATTGCTTTTTTCTCTTCTGACATATATTTTAATAAATTAATCTTTAATATTAGTTAATCTAAAATTATAATTTTACGCTCTAAGCTCTGCGCTCTGCGCTTTCTTGTCCTGGATCGCCTTAATAGTTCCCACGAATTTTTGCGGGACTGCCGTCAACACGCGCACCAGGCCGGTGGTCGGATAATTCAGCAAATACATCAATTTAGACACTAATTCCTGGCGGCTCGGCAATTTGGAAAGCGCTATAATTTCTTCCTGATTGAAAGACTGCCATTTGTCTCCCGTTCGCACCGTGCCTTTTTGCAATTCCACCTGCGGATGATCTTTTTTGAAATCCGCCGCCAGCTTTGCCGCTCTGGCTTCTTCTTCGTGGTCAACCAGCAAAGCGACTGTTCCAGTGAGATCGTCAACCGGCAATTCAATTTTGGCTTTATTCAAAGCGATTTTGAAAAGCGTCTTTTTCGCCACCTCAAGCTTCACTCCTTCTTTTCTCAAAATCTTCCTGAAATTCCAATTATCTTTGACTTTCAAGCCGGTCATGGTAATTACTACAGCCGCTTTGGCGCTTTGCAATTCCGAAGTCAAAGCGTCCACTTCTTGATTTTTTTGCGATTTTGATTTAGCCATAACAACGGTAAATTTGATATTTAAATTAAAAACGACCTTTAAAGGGCCGCAGAATTATTGCTTTATAGCTCTAAAGCTTTTACGGCTTTATCGCTAATATCGCCTCAATGGGACTTAATCATAAAGACGCCCATTTTCTGCGGCCTTGAATTATATTCGCATTATAACAAACCATGAAATTCCGTCAAGTGGTGGGCGCATGAGGAGTCGAACCTCAGACCTTCACAATGTCAATGTGACGCTCTAACCAACTGAGCTATGCGCCCGAATTATTAAATATGGGCAGGGAGGGAATCGAACCCCCGAAGGCGAATGCCAGCTGATTTACAGTCAGCCCCGTTTGACCGCTTCGGTACCTGCCCAAAATAAATCCCAATGGAGCCGTTGGCCGGAGTTGAACCGGCGACCTACTCCTTACCATGGAGTTGCTCTACCAACTGAGCTACAACGGCGCATCTTCTTTTATTTCATTTATTTTTGTCTGATATTCCTCAATTTTTTGATTTTCCGGATTGGCGATTTTTAAAGCGTCCAGCGTTTGCTGCGCCAGTGTTTTTTTGTTCAAATCCAGGGCGGCGTCCAAAAGAATGTTTAAATTCTTAGGGTTGGCGGATTCCAGCTTTACCGCTTCCTGATATTGAACCAGCGCCTTCTCCATCTCCCCTTTGGCCGCGTACACTTTTCCCAAATCAATGTGATGCGCCGCCAAATCCGGATTTTGCGCGATTGATTCCAATAGATCGGTCTCCGCTTGGTCAAAATTACCCAAGTTGGTTTCCACGGTAGCCAGCTCCGCGTACGCCTCGTCGTCTTTTTTATTCAGCTTGATCGCCTGTTTCAAGACCTCTTTCGCATTGTCGTATTCTTTCAAAAACATGTAAATTTTGCCCAATCCTTTGTAGGCCGCGATGTTTTTCGGGTCCAAGCTTAAAACCTCAATGTATTTCTTTTCCGCTTCGCGGTATTGTTCGTTGCTTGCCAGCTCATCGGCCTGATTGACCATTGCGCGCAATTTCACCGCTTTTTCTTCGGTTGAAAGTTTAATTTTCCAAGCTTTTTTCAATTGCTCTTCATAACGATTTTCCAATTCAACGATTTTTTGAACCAACAATTTTCCCGCGGATCGCATTTGCCCGAACACCAAATTAAACCCAACTAAAAAAACTTTGCCATGCCCGCGCAATTTTCTGCGCAAGCGATCCTCAAGAAGGTGATGCCGCTGCGCGCGCTCTTTTTCAATTTGAATTTTTTCCAAATCAATCGCGGAAATGGACGAAAATTTGCGCGCAATCATTGCCGCCGCAACAGTGCCGCTTGCCAATATTATCAAAATCAACAGAAGATCAATATTGAAAAAAATTGCGATATTTTGCATATGTAAGAATTTGCCCCGTGCAGGGATCGAACCTACGACCATCTGCTTAAAAGGCAGTTGCTCTACCAACTGAGCTAACGGGGCCCAAACGCTATAAAATTTTACACAAAAGCGATGCAAATGTCAAATCTCACAGCGGCGAGTTCAACAATCTAACGCAACGGTTTAATTTACTATACAATAACTCATATTATGTTTAACATCATATCTATGTCTACTCCTTATGCGCGATTATCGTTTCAAGACCGCGAAGAAAT
>SCPX01000035.1 GCA_004298615.1 Patescibacteria group bacterium
AAGATGATGAGAAATATATAATTTAGTCCAATGAATTACAAAACAACAATAGGACTTGAAATACATGCGGAACTTAAGACTAAAACAAAAATGTTTTGCGATTCAAAGAACGATACAGAAGAAAAAATTCCTAATGTCAATATTTGCCCGATTTGCCTGGGGCATCCGGGAACACTGCCTGCGATAAATAAAGAAGCGGTTAAAAAGGTGCTCAAGGTTGGGGTAGCGCTTGGGGCGGAGCTCGCGGATTTCAGCGAATTTGATCGGAAAAATTATTTTTATCCAGACATTCCGAAGGGTTATCAGATAAGCCAATACAAACACCCTCTTGTAAAAGGCGGAGAACTTAACGGAGTTAAAATTACTAGAGTCCATCTGGAAGAAGATACCGCCAAATCTTCACACGATACGGGAGATTACAGTCTTGTTGATTTTAACAGGGCGGGGATTCCTTTGATGGAGCTTGTGACTGAGCCTGTCATCCATAGCGGTTCCGAAGCGGCGGAATTTGCCAAAGAGTTGCAATTATTGCTTTGTTATCTTGGAGTGAGCGATGCCAATATGGAAAAGGGAGAGATGAGAGTTGAGGCGAATGTAAGCGTGTCTCCAATTTCAAATCTAAAATCTGAAAAATTAGGCATAAAAGCTGAAGTTAAAAATTTGAATTCATTCAAGGCGGTCGAGCGGGCTATAGTTTATGAGACCGAAAGACAAATTGCCTTAATTGAAAGCGGAGAGAAAGTCATTCAAGAGACAAGAGGCTGGGATGAAAATAAACAAAAAACTTTTTCTCAGCGACTGAAAGAAGAATCGCACGATTACCGCTATTTTCCCGATCCCGATCTGCCTAAACTAAAAATAAGCGATATTCCGGAATTCAGCGAGACGAATTTGAGGAAAGAGCTTCCGGAACTGCCATGGGAGAAAAGAGAAAGATTGAAAAAAGAATTTGGTTTGAAAGATGAAGCTATTGAAATATTTACGCAGGATATTGTACTGGGCAAGTTTTTTGAATCGGTTGTAAATAACTTGGAGGTTGAACCTCCAAATGCATTTGGAGGTTCAACCTCCAAGTCGACAGGCATTGTCTTGCTTGCTTCCAATTATATTATTTCTGATTTGTCTGGATTGATGAAAGAAAAAAATATTTCATCCGGCGAACTGAAGATAGAACCGAAAGATTTTGCCAAACTTATCAAGATGGCGGCTGACGGAGAAATTTCTTCAAGAGGTGCTAAAGATGTTTTGAAAATTATGTTTGATGAGGGCGGAGATCCGGAAGAAATCGTCAAAGAAAAAGGCTTGGCTCAAACTTCGGACGATTCTTTTATCAAAAACATCGCGGAGGAAGTGATAAAAAATAATCCGACCGTGGCGGAAGATTACAAAAAAGGCAAAGGAAATGCCTTGCAATTTCTCGTAGGGCAGGGGATGAAGCTTTCTCGTGGTAAAGCCAAT
>SCPX01000036.1 GCA_004298615.1 Patescibacteria group bacterium
CTGCTCTTTGTAAAATCTGCTTGCCGCCATTATTGATTTGCCGAGATTGATCACTTGATTGCCCGTGTCGTTGACATAATATTCTCGCCACACATCATAACCCGCCCATTGCAAAACATTAGCCAGACAATCGCCCGTAAATCCGCCGCGGCCGTTTCCCAAATGCATGGGGCCCGTGGGATTGGCTGATAAAAATTCCAAAAGTATTTTTTTGTTCTTTTTTTCGCCGCGGCCGAAGGCGTTGCTGGAAACAATTCCGCGAACAAGATCGGGAAACAATTCCGCGCGGATGTAAAAATTGATGTAAGCCGAATTTCCCGGGATGACGGCTTCAAAGTATTTTGAAAATTCCAGAGATTTTTCAAGTTTTTCTTTGATTTCTTTTGCGATAATGGCCGGAGATTTTTTCAAATGCTTGGCTAAAACCATGGCGATATTTGAGGAAAATTCCCCGAATTGCGGCAGAGGAGGAATCTCCAACAAAACCAAAGAATCGTATTGCGGATCAACGCATTTTTTGATCTCTTGTTTTAAAATGTTTGACAGATTGAAGTTTTCCATATACATTGCAATATTCCTAATCTTGCAACTTTTTAAGTATTTAGTCAAATGATTTATATTGTGCTAAACTTTAATTTATGGGAACATCAGCCAGAAATAAACGAGCGTATTTTGATTATGACATCTTGGAAACTTACCAGGCCGGTATTGTATTGGAAGGGCAGGAAGTAAAATCCGTGAAAACCGGCCATATCAACATTGAAGGGTCTTTTGTGACGATCCACAAAGGCGATTTGCAGCTTCTCAATGCGCACATTCCGGCGTATAAATTCGCCAAAGCGGCCGGTTATGATCCGCATCGCTCCAGAAGGCTTCTCTTGACTAAAAAAGAAATTCGTGTTATTTTAGGAAGGTTAAGCCAAAAGGGCTTGACAATGGTGCCTCTCAAAGTTTTTCAAAAAAAACGGCTGATAAAATTGGAAATCGGCCTGGCCCGCGCCCGACAAAAGCAGGACAAGCGCGAGGTCATAAAAAAAAGAGAGGACCAGAGAAGAATTGAAAGAGTTCTTCGACAATCAAATAAATCGTCATAAGGTTTCGGTATCGCGGCTCGTATCGTTCTACGGTTTCGTCAATCGTAAAGAACCGGCAGCGAAAACGAATAACTTATGACCAACGCAAGGGGGTGTTTGGTTTTGATTGGATGTTACATTATTGCGCGCAGGCTTGAGGTCTTGGGCCCTCAATTAAAAAACCTAAGAAACTCATAAGTGCCAAAACACTTTCAAGCAAGATCAGCTCTTTCGGGAGCAATTTTGCTTTCGCGACCGCTTAATTAAGCTATCGCCATCGGCTCTTTGATCCTCAATAAAGGTTTGCCGGTGTCAACCATTGAGGCCGGGCAAATCGTTCGCTTTTGGCGGTTTGTCCTAAATTTTCAAAAGCTTTAAGAATAAAGATTTTTCCTTTTTCAACTTTATTCTTTAAACTCCAAAAAGGATATGCCTTGTAGAACGCAACAATTACGCATTCAAGACGCGGGTTCGATTCCCGCCACCTCCACTCGACTCGCTCCTCGTTATACTCGTCGCTCGCTCGTGGTAAACCATTATCCTTATGTGAGCGAAAATTCATATTATTGCGAGTCGAGTGCCCTGAGCGAAGTCGAAGGACATCACGCTCGTGGCAAGCCAAGGTGAGTCGAGTGTCCCGAGTGAACGAAGTGAATCGAGGGACAATTAATTCGCTCATGGCAAGCCACTTTTATTGATTGTTGAGTTAGTCGCGAGATGAGTCGAATGAAGAGAATCAATAAATATGGCCTATGTCTATATTGCGAAAAGCGTTGCAGGAAAAATTTATATTGGAATTTCCAATAATCCGGATAGCCGCTTAGTCAGACATAATACTAAACAAGGATCAGAATTTACAAAATCCGGAAATTTTAAAATTGTTTTTAAAGAGGAATATCAAACTTCAGCTGAAGCTAGGCAGCGGGAAGTTCAAATTAAAAAGTGGCGAAGAGAAAAGAAAGAAATGCTTATTGAACGATATAAAAAAGGAATGCCCACTAAAATTTAAGCAACTCTTATGCTTCGACGCTACAAAAAACCGAAATTAAAACAATTGACGCCTCGTTATCGAACTAACGAGTGGATTCGCGTGCCCGAAGTGAAGCTGATTGACGAAAACGGGGAATTTGCCGGCAATGTTCCGATTGAGCAGGCGCTTGCCCGCGCCAAAGAAGCGGGCTTAGATCTCGTGGAAATCGCGCCAAAAGAGACACCGCCGGTCTGCCGCATCATTGAATATGGAAAATTCCAATACCAGCTGGAAAAAAAGATAAAAGAGCAAAGGAAAAAACAAAAAAATGTGGAAGTGAAAGGCGTTCGCTTGAGCTTGCGCATAGGCGAGCACGATCTGGAAGTCCGCCGCGGCCAAGCGGAAGGTTTTCTTGATGAGGGAGATAAAGTAAAAGTGGAATTGATTTTGAGAGGCCGCGAACATCAGCACACGGATATGGCAAAAAAAATTATAAATGATTTTATCGCCAGCCTGGGAAAGATCGGAGAGGATCTGTATTTGGAAATGCCGCCGTCCAAACAAGGCGGGAAATTGATGGCGATCGTAGGAAGAAAGTGATCGGGAATTAGGAAATGGGAATTAGGAATTATGGGCAGTCGATTTTCATGATTCTTGATTCATTATTCTTTATTTTATCAACGATATGAAGACCAATAAAACAATATCCAAGCGATTTACGATTACCAAAAAAGGCAAAGTGATAAAGCGCAAGGCCGGCCAGGGTCATTTTAATTCGCGCGAATCTGGAAAAACCACGATTATGAAACGGCGCGATGTTTCCTTGTCAAAACATTCGGCCAATGTAATTAAAAAAATTATTATAACTTAATCTTACATCTTGGAGCTTGTAACCTATAACTTGAATTTTATTAATCAAAGACGTGAGATATAAGATGCAAGGTGCAAGGTGCAAGATACGAGATACAAGACACAAATTTATGAGAGTCAAACGAGGAAAAACCCATGTTAAACGGAGAAAAAATTTACTTAAAACAACTAAAGGTTTCCGCTGGGGCAGGAAAAATCTTGTTAAACGCGCGAAAGAAGCGTCCGTGAAAGCGGGCCGGCGCGCTTATGTGGGACGCAAGCTCAAAAAAAGGGAAAACCGGAGAATCTGGCAAATCAAAATCAATGCCGGAGCGCGCGAGCAAGGCGTTTCTTACAGCAAATTGATGGGCGCTTTGAAAAAAGCCAACATTGAGCTGAATCGTAAAATGCTTTCAGAGCTTGCGGCCGAGTACCCGAAAGTTTTTGCAAAAGTGATCGAAGCGGCGAAGAAATAGTCAGGACAAAAAATCTTAAAACCGTTCCAAAATCATTTGGAGCGGTTTTTGATTTTATTAAAAACGGCCCAGGCCAGAGTTGCTCCAAAAGAATCAATTAAAACATCAATCGGCGAAGCGACCCTGCCGGGAACAAATCCTTGGTGGATTTCGTCGGTAATGGCGTAGAGGATGACGATGATTATGACAATGACGATGACATTAATAGTTGATTGTTTGCTTTGTAGAAAACTTGACGATAAAATGGCGCGCCAAAGAAGTATAGCCAAAATGCCGAATTCTCCGGCGTGGGCGATTTTGCGAAAAACAATATCAAAAATATCCGGCAATCCCGAGCGCAAATCGGGAATTGAGGAAAAATAAAAAATCATCCCGGCCCATAAAAGCACAGGCAGCCAAAATTTGATTAATTTATGAATCATAATATTAAAAAATTAGTGCCAAGAAAATAAAATCATCTTATTTCTTGGCACTTTTCTTTTTGTTGAAAATTCGTTTGATTCCTTTAGCGGCTAAAATCCCGCCGCTTAACATTCCGGCCGCAAGGCAGCCGATCTTCCACGATTTTTTTATCTTTTTTTTCGCCGCGTACGCCTTGATTTTTTCGCTCCGCTCCTGGATGGTTTTTCCTTCAATATTTTTCTTAAAATCCTCTACGGCTTTGTCAATGATTTTTTCATCCTCGCCGTTTCTGTCCCAGCCAACGGTTTTTTCCAAGAGTATCAGCACCCCGTTAAGATTTTCTTCGTCCATCATCGCGAGATAGCGAATCCAATCATCCGAGTTGAGAGAGTCTTCAAGATATTTCAAGACGCTTTTTATCTCCGGCGTTTGCGGCATTTTTTTAAGCGGCAAATAAACATTGCGTTTCATTTGCTTGCTCGAAGTCATAAAGCGGCGCGCCATATATGATCCGGATTTAAGCGCCAGTTTCAGATAAACAATCGCTCCTTTTATTTGATCAATTTGCTTGGCATTCAATTTCACCACCTCCTTTATTGAATTAAAGAACATTGGTTCAAATATTGAACTTTGATTTGGTATTATACATTATTGCAAGGATAAATCAATGGGCTTTGAGAAAACCAAAAACCGCCCCGACTTAATGTCGGAGCGGTTTGAAAAATTGAGGTTTT
>SCPX01000037.1 GCA_004298615.1 Patescibacteria group bacterium
GAACATCAATTGATTCGTTATGAATCAATACCTGATCGGATGCAACCAGTATCGGATTTTTACTAAATTTATCTTGCGTTTCTTTAAAATGCAAACCATGCCGCGTTTTTTCCCAAAAATGCGGTTTGATAATCAGCTGGTACAACGCGACAAATGCCGCGATGCTCGCAAAGAGCCAGTACAAAGGAATGAGAAAAACATATTTCATTAATCCCCAATGTTCCCGTTTGGCGCAGCCGATCATATAATAGTAAAGGCATAAAAAGTTTCCGAAGATTAAAGAAAAAACCGCCATATAAAATACGATCGGCGGATACAGCGATTCAATGGCCGGTCCGACGATAGAATAAAGAGCGAAATAAGAAATTGTCGCCAGCCAAAGAATCGGATTGATAAAAAGAAAAGCCACTTTTCCGCCGACCGTCAACTGAAAAACAAAAGCATGAATGCCGTTTTCCTTAATAAAAGAAAGGGGCCGGCGCATATGCACCAAATAAGTCTGCATATATCCTTTGATCCATCGGGACCGCTGTCTGATCCAATTGCCGATATGGCTGTTGGCTTCTTCTAGTGTCGTGGAATCAATTACGGCTGTTTTGTATCCTTTTTTAAACAGCCGGATTCCCAAATCGCAATCCTCGGTGACATTGAAAGGATCCCAACCCTCCAATTCAAGAAGATCGGCCGTGCGGAAATGATTGCTGGTGCCGCCCAAGGGAATGGAGGTATTGATCGTCTGTAGGCCCGTCAAAATAACATCAAACCACAAAGAATATTCAGCCGTGAAAAAACGGGTCAAAAGATTTTGTTGGGGATTATAATAATTTAATTTAGCTTGCAAGCATTTTATGTCTTTAGCGGACGACTGAAATCCAAGATATGCTTTTTTAAGCTGTTCCGGCTCCGGGATGTCCTCGGCGTCGTAAATCACGATATACTCGCCCTTAGCAAAAGAAAGTCCGTAATTGCAGGCTTTGGGCTTTGTCTTGGGAAGGGAGTGAGGGACGATTAAAATCCGGACATAGGGTGGCAGATCCATAGCTTTTGCGGCGGCAATCGTTTCTTCGTCGTCTTGCTCCAAAAGCAAAATCGCATCCAACTTGTCTTTGGGCCAATCAATTTCTCCGATAGATTTAAGAAAGATCGGTAATACTTCGGCCTCTTTGTAAAGCGGACAAAGAATTGAATATACCGGAAGATTCGCATCGCTAATTTCTCTCAATTCTTTTTGGGAAAAGCTCATTTCAGGAGGCGTGTGCAAGCTTTTCATTACGAGATAAAGATTGAAAAGCACATCGAAAAAATAAATCGCGGAGAGCGCCGCCATCAAAGCGACGGCCGCATAATACGGGGAGGCGAAAAAGCCAATAGCAATGGCCGCAATTATTGATAAAATAAATGTTATTTGAAAGCGGGAAAATGTCTGAATGGCCGAAATGTGGTGCGGGAGCGTGGTGTGCGTGATAAATCTTTTCCGGTTATGCGCCAGGCCAGCGCCAATCATGGGTGAAGAATTTTCCGGATGAATGAGCGAGGGTATTTTCTTACTCAATTTGAGCATCAGAGCGTTTATTCCTATTTCCCAAGTTGCTTGAATAAAATTTATTTTTGACTGGCCGTTTTTCCTTTTTTTAAATTCAATATCAATGGTTCCGATAGTATGGCCGGCATTTCGCGCTTTGACCAGAAATTCCAAATCAAAAGTCCAGGGTGTCGGATGCAGGACGACTTCCTTTAAAATGCTTTTTTTAAAAACTTTCAGCCCGGATTGCACATCGCAATGAAGTCCGTGTAAAAATCTGCCGAATAAAAATTCAAATGCTTCGCCGGAGATTCGGCGGATGAATTTGACATGCTTTTCTGTCCGGTTGGCCACCGCGATATCGAAGCCGCTTTTTATTTTTTCAACCATTGGCGGGATCGCTTCCGGCGGATACTGCAGATCCGCGTCAATCATCGCGATCAAATCGTATCGCGCATATGAAAATCCTTCCAGTAGCGAATGCGCTTTGCCACGCTTGCCTTCTTTCAAATAACAAAAAACCGGATAATCGTTTTTAAGACTTTTGATTATTTCTCTGGTGCGATCGGTGGAATGATCGTCAATAAATATAATTTCATACGCAAAAACCCGGCCATTTAAAGCTTCGTAAATTCTTTTTATCAACCCGACAATATTTTCCTCTTCATTAAGAGTCGGGACAATAATGGAAATTCGTGAATTGGTTTCCGGCTGGCTCATAGCATATTTTTGCTTAGATTAGCCATTTTTCTCTTACAAATAAAAAAAACCTTTACTGATGCAAAGGCATCGTATTATCTTGGAGTATTTTTAGTATTTTGTCAAGCCCTATATATAATATCTGCTTGACCAAGATTAGCCAAAAGAACTAAAAATTATCCACAGGTTTTTTTACCTGTTACAATCGCTTTATCTCTTATCGCCATTAAATGCATTTCTTACTGTTATTTCTTATTGTTGTTAATTGGCAAATCTTCTTGCGGATCATCTTTAATATACTTTTCAATGCCCAATTTCCTGCCCAGCTCGGCAACCGCATCTTTAACCTTTTGGCTTTCTTTTCTTTCTTCCCAACGATTAAGAATCCGAACTTCTTTTCCGGGCAAGGGATTCATTTCGCGTGCCAGTTGTTTTGCCTCTTCGGACGGTTCCTCCCATTCGCTTCTGGTCATTTTCTCTTTTTCCTTTGCCGTAGATTCGCTTTGCGGCTTGAAAAGGTCTAATTGATTTGGATCTGTTTCTTTTCTGCGCATAATGATTAAATTATAATATAATTAATAGTTTGCGATAAAAATCCGATTACTTGTCCGGGGAAAATTCCAAGCAAAAAAATAAGGATTAATGATATGGAAACGATAATGGATGTTAAAATCGGAACTTCCAGTATTTTTGCCTGCGTCTTGCCCGCGAACATAGATCGGACAATTTTGAAGTAAAAGAAAATGGAGATTATGCTGGCCAGCACGGCGAAAACCGCCAACATTACAAGTCCCATACTGATTGCCGCGGAAAGCAATACGAATTTACTCACAAAACCGGCCAAAAGCGGTACGCCGCCCAAGGAAGCCAGAAATATAGTAAGAGCGACAGCCAAAAAAGGACTCCTCTTGCCCAAACCGTCCAAAGCGTGAATTTCAAATATTCCTTTTGCCTCAAGAAACGCCATAATGGCAAAAATTCCTATAATCGCCAGCGCATGCGTTAAAATATGGAAAAGCAATCCAGTGAGACCAAGCACCGAGGGCGCTGCCAAGCCCATCATCATAAATCCGGATTGGCCGATTATTGAGTAAGCCAAAAATCTTCGGAAATTGCTTTGCCAGATTGCGCCCAAATGTCCGAAAAGAAGCGTGGCGACCGCCAAAAGCGTAAAAAGGCCGGCCCAAAAAGGTACGAGACCGCCCAGACCCAAAACAAACAAAAGCGCCACCGCTCCGAAAGCGGCTTTTTTAGAAGCGCCGGCCAGAAGCGTTGTAATGCCGATTGGCGCCGCTTCGTATACATCCGGCAGCCAAAAATTAAAAGGAAAAATACCCATTTTAAATCCCAGCCCGGCCAAAATAAAGACAATTCCGGCCAGCAGAGGCAGGGCCATCTGTTGCGTTAAATTATTGCCGATCTCGGAAAATTGCGTAGCGCCAGTCAGGACAAATACGATTCCCAGTCCCAAAATCAAAAGAGCGGACGCAAAAACATTCAATATAAAATATTTTATTCCGGCTTCCAGCTTTCTTTCATCTTTGCCAAAAGCCACCAGAGAATATAGAGAGAGCGCGATCAATTCAATAGATAAAAAAAGCGCCAAAATATCCCGCGATTTTGTCAAAAGCATCATTCCGGCCGTTCCGATAAGCATTAGGGAGAAAAAAATATTTCGATCCTTTGAAATTGAAAAAGAAAAAATAACGGCCGCGGCGGCCACTCCCAAATAAATCAAATCAAAGTACCAGGAAAAATCATTAGATACAAAAAAATCTCCAAGCGAAGACTCTTGTCCTACCGTCCCCAGCCGCCAAAAAAATGCCAGCCCCAAAGCGGCCAAAGCCGCCGCCGGAATCCAATTATCTTTTTTTAAAACATTCTTTGAAAATATCAAAACAACTGCGGCAATAACAAGTAAAAATTCTGGAACGAAAATCATACCATTATTCATTCTTCATAATTCTACAATCTTGAAATAAACGCCAGTGTGGTCGAATTAAGAAATGACAAAAGCAAAAACGGAAATATACCAAAAACAAAAAGCAGAACGGCGAGAATGGCGTGGGGATGAGTTTCCGCGCCTATCAAATCTTTGATTTTCGGAACAATTGATGGTATGGGACCGAAAAACGCGCGCTGGAGTGTGAGTAAAAAATACGCCGCGGTAATGACGACTCCCAAAAGCCCTAAAAATGTCCACGCGCCAAAAGCTTGAAATGATCCGATAAATACATTAAATTCGGCCACAAATCCGGCCAACCCCGGCAAACCCATCGCTCCTAAAGAACCAATAACGAAAATCCATGATAATTTTGGAACAATTTGCGCCAATCCCCCCATCGTGCCGATTTCGTAGGTATGAAGCCGATCATAAATCGCTCCGGCCAAAGCGAATAAAAGCGCTGCTGCCAATCCGTGACTGAACATTTCAAAATTCGCGCCGTTGAGTCCGGCCGGGGTTAGCGTTGCTATTCCCAAAAGCACGATTCCCATATGATTGACCGATGAATACGCGATCATTCTCTTTAGATTGGTTTGCGCGAGCGATACGAAAGCGCCGTAAACAATGGTGATAAATCCCAAAACCGCCATAAAAATCGCCAAATCTTTAGCCGCGTCCGGAAAAGCCGTCATGGGGATACGCAAAAGTCCATAAGCACCCATTTTCAAAAGCACGCCGGCCAGCACAATGCTTCCGGCCGTGGGCGCTTCCACATGCGCGTCAGGCAGCCAAGTGTGAAAAGGCACAATCGGCATTTTTATCATAAACGCGAACAGCATTCCAAAAAAAGCCAAATATTGGAATCCGAGAGGATACGAGGCCTCGGCCAAAGCTCTGATATCAAAGGTATGCAGGCCGGACTGAAAATACATCGCAATAATGGCTAAAAGCATTACTAAACTCCCAATATGCGTGTAAATCAAAAATTTCATTGACGCGTATTTGCGGTTTTCGTGCCCCCAAATCAATATTAGGAAGAACATAAAAATGAGCACGATTTCCCAAAAAATGTAGAAAAGAAAAAGATCAAGAGACATAAATACTCCCAGCACGGAAAATTCCAAAAGCAAAAATATGGGGTAATAATATTCTTGCTTGTCTTTGACGCTGAAACGGGAAATCAAAATTCCGATAAAAAATAAGAGCGCCGTAAGAATCACCATCGGATAACTCCAACCGTCAATTCCTAAAATAACGCTAATATTCATTTGCGGAATCCAGCTGTATTGCTCCAGCATCTGAAATCCGCTTGCTCCAAAATCAAATCGCAGCAAACCGGCCAAAGCCATAATCAAAATCACAAAAGCTCCCAAAAGCGCAATATCAGCCGCGAATTTTCTTTTCCCCAAAAATGCGAATAAAACAAAAAGAAGGGTGAATAATAAAATCGTACTTAAGAGTGGAAACATAAACTATTAAAAAATTATTTGCTTAACGAGTTGTTGAAAATAAAAACTCCGCAATGATGAGGAGTGCTAAAACCCCTACGACTACATAAGCTAAATAAGTATCAATAATGCCGTTTACCATTTGGCGCGTTTTCCAACCGAGCGCGAGCGTGCCGTCCGCTAAAACTTTGACCATACGATCAATGATTCTCTGATCAAAAATGCCGTGCATGTTTCCGGCCGCTATTCCGGCCGCGCCGACTCTGTTTACCAATTTATCAATACCCATTATATCAAATTTTAGCGCGAATTGCGAAATCTGAAGTCCTAAACGCGCCGTATCGTCAATCAAAGCGTCTAAGACCTGACGATCTATTTTGTATAAAAATCTGCCAACGGAAATCGCGCCGTTCCCCACTGCCGCATACATTGATTCAATACCCATGCTCGTATTTAAAAATTTAGGCCGATAATCAGGACCCAGCCACGGCAATGCTTTTAACCACCCATTGCTTTCGCGATAATAAATAAAATAACAAATGACCGCTGCGAAACCGACTATGACTACTGACAATGACATTAATCCTAAATCAAAATGAACCTCTTCGTCGGAAAACCAATTATTAAAAATCGGCAAAAATATTCCGGCCGATAAAACAAGCACGGAAAGAATAATGGGCGAAAACAACATATTAAACGACAATTCAAATATCTGATGATGCTCAAGCGGCTGATGATCGCGATGAATCGCAATTTCTTCATCCTGGAAATTCACTCTTTGATTCGTCGATCGTAAGACAGAAGAGTAATTTGATGGAAATTTCTGAATCGCTCCTTTAATATTATTATATAAAGCCAAAGCCTGCGGCCGCCGGGCCAAAAGAAAAAACCAGCGAAAGCTGTACATAGCGCTCAAAAATACGGCCACAAGCATTATGGCAAAAAATATTCCTGAATTTTCCCTGACTGTTTCCAAAATCAAATCCTTGCTCCAAAAACCATTGGTTGGTGGGACTCCGGCCAATCCCAGAATTCCGATGAGCGAAGTGAATAAAACAATCCGCGCTTTGCGGAAATTTACCGGATTGTATGAATATAAATCCCTTTTTTCTTCATTAAGATGCATGGCATTGCCCGCGTCCAAAAATAAAAGCGCTTTAAAAAAAGCGTGCATCACGAGCTGGAAAAACGCGGCCAATACACTCCCCAGACCAAAAGCGACAGTCATAAATCCGAGCTGGCCGACTGTGGACCATGCTAAGATTTTTTTAATGTCGCGTTCAAAAATCGCCAAGATTGACGAAATAAAAACCGTAATAAGGCCGATCGCGAAAATAAACGGCAGAATTCCGGAAGCTAAAAATAAAGGAAATAATTTCAAGCCGATGAATACGCCGGCTTTTACCATTGTGGCCGAGTGCAAAAGCGCGGACACGGGCGTGGGCCCTTCCATTGCCCAGCCGAGCCAGACGAAAAGCGGAAATTGCGCGGACTTGGCCGCAATGCCTCCGAAAATAAGAAGCATAGACAGCGCCGGCACGCCTTGCCATGAATTTTCAATCATTGTTTGAAAATCAAAAGTATGAAAATGTCCGAAAAGCGTCAGGAGTCCGGCCAAAAGCATGGCATCGCCGAGCGAAATGATCGTAAACGCTTTGCGTGCGGCCTCGGCGGCCTCTTTTTTCTGATGCCAGAATCCGATAAGAAGATAAGAACTTACGCCAACCAGCCCCCAGAAAACCATCAGAGTCGGCACATTGCCCGCCAATACGATTCCGGTCATTGATCCGGCAAAAAGGCACATCTCGGCCCAAAAACGGCTCTTATTTCCATCATGTTTCATATACCCGCGCGAATAAATAAACACAAGCGTTGTTATAAAAGCGACCAAAGTTATCATTATGACGGTCAATCGATCAACCATCATTGAAAATTCAATTGTCAAATTTCCAGTCCGAAACCATTCAAAAGAAATCACTTCCGCATCTTGAAACGCGATCAGATGAATAGATGACAAAAGAAAAGCAAATCCGGCAATGCTCAATGCCAAAGTCGCGCCATTATGCTTTAATTTTTTGCCAAATAGAATAATAGCGCCAAAGGCGAGGAGGAAGGTGAGAGGAATTAATGACAAGGCGATCATATCTTTTAGAAGCGGATTTACGCTGATATCTACGCTGATTTACGCGGAACTTCGATTTCAGCGTCTTTCCGCGTTGCTATCTGCGTTGATCAGCTTCTAATTATTACCATTTTAATTTCTTTAAAGTATTCACATCCATCATCTTCAATCTCCTATACATCAGAATAAACAGCGCCAGAACGATTGAAATTTCCGCGACAGAGATAAGCCAGACAAACATTATAAATACGCTGGACTTTGCGCCGTCGCCGGCAAGAGACAGGATAAATAAATTAATACTCGCCAGCATTACCTCTACGGACATAAATATTTTCAGCAGCGACGCAGAACGCAAAACTCCCCACAAGCCGAGAGTGAAAAGAATGAGAGAAATGAGGAGAAAGTGATTCATAGTTTTAGTTGCAGTGAGTAGTAAATAGTGAGTAGAAATAATAAAATTCTACAAACTACCAACTACAAACTACTCACTAATTTGCATCCTTCTTCAAAAAATAAACCGCCGATACCAATGATGTAAATATAATCAAACCTCCAAGCGCGACTAAAATTCCATATTCATTAAAAAACACTCTGGCGATTTCTTTTGTGTCATAAATTCCGATGATCGGTAAAAACGCGGTTAACGCGAATGGCAAAATCAGAAAAATAAAAAACCCCCCGATCATCATAGCGTATCCGGGCCGTACCACATACTTTCCCAATCTTCCAATTTTGCGCCTATCCTTGCCCATGTCCTCAAATCCGGCCGCGCCGATGGCCAAAAGCATCAGTACCACGATTCCGCCGACAAAAATCAAAATCTGTCCGATCGCCAAAATATGCGCTCCCAGTTGCGCGAATAAAGTCGCCACAGCCACAAAAAATACGGTTAAAGCGATCACGCTATGCACGATATTTCTGGCCCAAAGCATCCACAACACAGAGCCGATGGCAATTATAGAAATTATCCAAAATAAAAATATTTGCATAACTTAATATGCTTTAGCAGCGGCGCTTTTCACCGCGACTGCCGATCGCTTATCCGTCACTTTGACTTTTGACAAATCATCAATCGTGTTTAATCTTTGCGGCGAATAGCGCAGGCCGTTTCTGGATTCTTCGGGCATTTTGAATTCTTTGGTCCCCAAAATCGCGTCCGCCGGACAGACATCCACGCACAAATTGCAGAACATACAGGCGGAATAATCCACGGACGGCCGATGCTGATTTCTCGGCAAATCATTCCCCTTCTCGTCCTTTTCCACCATCTTGATGCATTTTTCCGGACACACTTCCGAGCACATATGGCAGCCGATGCATTTGTCCAGCCGCAAGAATTGCCGGCCCCGAAATTTTTCCGCCACCTGCAATCTCTCCTGCGGATACTGAATCGTCACCGGCTTTCTAAACATGTTTTTAATGACCAGCCAAAGACCTTTGAACATAATAAAAATTCAAAACGCAAAACTTAAAAGTCAAAATTACAACTTAAAATTAAAAACTTTTGAGCTTTGAGCTATGGTTTTGAGTTTTAACATTTAAGCTTTACCTTATCAAAGATTATTCACCGCCACCGCCGTTACCATAAAATTAATCAATGCCAACGGAATCAGCACGGCCCAAGAATAATTTAATAATTGATCAACGCGCAAGCGAAGATAAGTGGCGCGGGCAAACATCGTAAAAATTGCGACCAATAAAACCTTTACCCAAAATCCGAGAATACCAAAAATACCCATCCACCCTCCGAAAAACAAAGTCACCATCATTATAGCACCAATCAGCATTAGAGTGTATTCGGCCAGTAAAAACAAGGCGAATTGCACGCTGCCGTATTCCGTGCGCCAGCCGGCAATAAGTTCTGATTCGGCTTCCGGTATATCCACAGGTTGCCGCTCAATAATTGCCAAAATTCCGACTGTAAAAAGAAAAAATCCAACCGGCTGGAAAAATACAAACCATCTCCCCTTTTGCGCCATTGCTATATCCGCGAAATCAAGCGATCCGGCAATCGCCACCACTCCCAAAACCGAGAGCAAAACCACCGCTTCATACGCCATTGTCTGGGCCGCAGCGCGCAATCCCCCGATCATTGAATATTTGCTGTTGGAGGACCAGCCGGCCAAAACAATCCACATCGGCATCATTGAAACCAAAGCCATTACGAATACGAGGGCGACCGGCGAGCGAAAAATAAACCATCCGCCGTAGGGCAGGGCGACTGTGGCCGTAAATCCGATCGCCGCCATCGCGACAGGCACTGATAAAAATATCCATTTGTTGGCGCCGCGCGGCACCACCACTTCTTTTTGCAAAAATTTAACAGTATCGGCCAGCGTCTGCAAAAGACCAAATTTTCCGGTTCTGGTCGGCCCGTAGCGCGAATGCATCCGGCCGATCAGCTTCCTTTCCATCCAGCCGACAAACATTGCAAAAAAAGCCAAAAGCATGGCCACACCTATAGCCTGCAGTCCGATGATAAAAATTTCTTTTAAAAATTCTAGCATAATCTCACCTATCCACTTCTCTGCAAACTAAACCGGATTTCTTTTATTTAATTATTTGGCTCTTTAATTTCTCCGCTTCACGGATAAAAAAATCCCGCCATTCTTGATGGTTGATTTTCTCAATCATACGAGGAAGGTCGGTTGCGTCCGCCGCTTTGATAAATTGCGTCCCCAGCTGAAGGGGGTCAATATGCCAATCAAATTTTATTTTCGCCTTTTTAATCAATTCATTAATGCTCCATCCGAATTTCCGAATAATGCAATATAAATCAATATAGTGGCGCGCGTTTGATTGCTGATAAATCGTGAACAGTTTATTTACGGCAATATCCAAAACACTGTCAACCTGAATGTCCATTTTTTTTATCTTTGCATCAATTCGCGGAAACGGAAAATAGGTAAACTCTGTCTTAATGATCTCGTCCCTGAAATGCAAAAAGAAAAGATTCCTGTTGTAGCTTTGTTGAAAATCAATTTTCGTAAAGCGGATTTTTCGTTTATTTTTCCGAAAAAAAACCGACACGCCGAAAACATCAAACTCATTTTCCGAAAAAAAATCAAGATCTTCCGATAAACGATGATGCAAATAAAAGCCGGCGAGAGCGGTTCCTCCCGTCAGATAAAAATGTTTTTGAAGAAATTTATCGTTTGCGATCAGTTGAAGAAGAAAAATCTGCCGTTTCGTTAAAATATCTTTTTCCATATACGATGAGAGATAAAAATTTTCTCCGATACGGATCAATTTTGATCGTTCGCCAATATTTTTTTAACGCACTTTTATCTATTTTTTTTCCGCTCAAACCAAAATTCACCATTTGTTCAATTTTCCAAACGGCGTATTTTCGCTTATCTTTTTTAATAATTTTCTCGTCCGTTGACCAATTATACATACATGGAGTATATCATAAAATGGCATAATTTTCTACCTATCCACTTCGCCGAAAACGAGATCCAGACTGCCGACTAGAGCGGGAAGGTCGGCGATTTTGACGCCGCGGCAGATCTCTGGAAGGATTTGGAGATTATTAAACGAAGCCGAGCGCAATTTGGCGCGATAAGCATTTTTTCCTCCGTCCGTCACCAGATAAATACTCCCCTCGCCTTTGGGATTTTCATAACGGGTAAAAACTTCTTTGGGAGGAATTTTAAGCATCCAGTATTTAACCATTCTCTGTTGCGATGTCCCTGGATAAATATTAAACGGCCCATCCGGAATTTTAGCGATACATTGCTTGATTATCTTTATTGATTCGTAGATTTCTCTGACGCGCACTTTATACCGCGCGAAACAATCTCCGCCGTTTTCCACAATCGCGTCAAATTTTATTTCCGGATAAACCAAATAGGGATCAATCTTGCGTACATCGTAATTGACGCCGCTCCCGCGCAAAACCGGACCGCATAATTGAAAATCCATAGCCTTTTGCTTTGAAATAGCGCCGATTCCTTTGGTGCGCTCCGCGAATATGCGATTATCCTCGCAAAGTCCTTCCACTTCCGGAAGTTTTTTATCAAACTCATCAATCGATTTTGATAATTTTTGCAAAAAGTTAATAGGCAAATCCGTATCCACGCCGCCAAAACGAAAATAATTGCAAAGAAGCCGGCCGCCGGTAAGCTCTTCCAGCAGATTCATAAACGGCTCCCGTTCCCGAAATGCCCACAAAAAAATCGTAAATTGCCCCAAATCCGAACCAAACGCGCCCAAAAATAAAAGATGGCTGATGATTCGCTGCATTTCAAGAGCGATTACGCGAATATACTGCGCTCTTTTCGCAGGCTCTATGCTCATCGCTTTTTCCACCGCCGCTACCCAAAGGCCTTCCCAGGCGATCGTCCCCACATAATCAATTTTATTTGAAATGGGTATGAATTGGAAAAATTGGCGGTCTTCGGCCCGCTTTTCAAAAGCCCGATGAAGAAATCCCGGATCAACATCAACTTTTTCCACAATGTCGCCGTCAAAAGTGACAAGCATATGCAGCAATCCGGCGCCGGAAGGATGCTGGGGTCCGAAATGTAGGACTGTTTTGGACATACATTCAGTTGATAGTAGATAGTAAGTAGTTGGTAATAAATTGATTTCAATTTTATATACTACTCACTACACACTACTCACTCGTTATAAATCTTCTTCTCAATCAAATTCGTTGGCGGCTCGCCGGAATCGTCTCCGAACAAAAGCGGTACCGTATCTTCGCCGTGCCAATCTTTGCGCAAAGGATATCCGGGAAAATCAGCCGGTAAAAAAATTCTTGCCAAATCAGGATGGCCTTCAAATTTTATTCCCAGCAAATCATAAGTTTCGCGCTCGTGCCAATTCGCTCCCGGGATCAATTTGGCAATTGACGGCAAAACAGGAAGGCTTTTGGGAATTTTTACTTTCAAAGCAATAATATCCGGCTTCCCGTCATAGCGGCCAAAATGATAAATTCCTTCCATTCTATCTTGATAATCCGCTCCGCCCAAAGAAATCAGCCGGCCAAATCCGTTTTCCATTAAAAACCCAACCGCCACCAATAATTTCAAATCGCCAATCTCAACAAAAAGCAATTTTTCGTTTTGCTCCAAAACTTTCGCATCCGGAAATCGGGTGGTAAACGAGTTTAAATTTGTCATATTTTTAGATCTTGACAAATACATTCAGGGGTATATAATACAAATAGAATCCAGACGAAAAAGCACTTCTCAAGGTCCCGTCCTTTAGCAGTGCTTTTTCATTTATATTCGAGTTTTGAACGAAGATTATTCATAAAAATTATTCTTTCTTTAGCCGATTTTTTAAGCAACGATGAGCAGGTTTTCACATACGGACTCAGTACCGCTTTTAATTTTTTATTATCATAAAGATATTTGACCAACGAATAAAAATCGCCATCGCTTGTTACGATAAGAGCCTGATCGTAATTCGGATATTCGATCATCGCCTGTAAAACCAAGTCGGCGTCAACATTGCCCTTTACATTGCCGTCCTTATCCGGCAAAACCGGCTTAAAAATCAATATGTAGCCCGCTTTTTGAAGCGACGCATATAGATCTTGATTTTGTTGTATATACCCAATGAACAAGTATGCCGTAACAACTGAATATTTTTCCGTTAAATATTTTCTAAATTTTCGAAAATCCAAGCGCCACCTGAGACTTTTTATTCCAAGGTTCAGATTTTGACTATCAATAAAAGCGCAGTTCTTTTCTTGTTTGTGCATATTTTATACCATTATACCACAAAATTTTCCTTTACCTTAAAAGTCTTTTTGGCGTTTCTTTCTTTTTTTGATAGTATAGAATGGTTGAGCCCAGTAAAAATACCAGACCGATTGCCAATATAATCGCCGAGGTTGTTTTGAGGGGCGAGAATAATATATCAACGAGATCGCGCAAAATTTCAGAAACTATCGGCTTGATTTCTTTTATAATCTCGCCATTCCCTTTAAAAAAAGCGCTGGTGGCGAATAAAAGGATAAATTGCTTGGCGCCGTATACTGCCGCCAGACTAAGCCCGCCGGCTGCGGCCAAAAGAGCGCCCAGCCATCTCAACATTGATTGAAGCGGTCCAAGTATCAATAGAATAAAAATAACGACCAAGGCGCCAAGCCCGATCCATAAAAAAATAAAATAGGAAAATATTTTTTGCGATATTGATCTTGCTTCGCGCAAATTTTTCACAAAACTCGCCTCCCCGCCTTCAAGCTGGGGCGCAAAAAGAAAGTTCCACTGATTATTTTGGTCAAGCTTGATTTCCGGAATAGCCGTGGCGTTTGCTTCTTTTTTCAAATTTTGCAATTCAAGATTGTAAATCACCGCCAGCACATTTATGCTGTCCGGAATGGTTTTTAAAACATCTTGGATCAAGAGAAAAAAATTCGGCGTTCCCGATGGAAAAAGTTTTTCAATGTCTTTTATTTCATTGACCCCGGGAGGCTTACAGGCGATTTCCATTTTTTGCTCTTCACGGTTTTCCGCGAATTTTAATCCAAGCGCCACGAGATCCTGAATATTGCAGGCTGGGAGCGCGGCCAGGCGTTCATTGACTGTTTTTTCAAAATTTTCAACAAATGTTTTTTTCGGTTTTTCCACCGATATTATCAAGGTCAGCGGCTCGGCATCGCTTTTAAACCACGCGAAAAATTGGTCAAGCAGATTTTCCGCCGCCTCTTTCCAAAAAAATGACGGGAAAGTGGAGCGTAAAATTTTGACAGCGTCTTCCGGCCGGATCAAAGGTATGTCAGCAAAGAAATCTCCGCCGGCTTTGGGCAATTCTTGCGCTATCAATTCATCAGCCCGGCCGTAAATATTATTACGATCCAAAACATCTTTATATGTTTCCGAACTGAAAAGGACCGATCGCGCGTTTTCCAAAGTAAGTGCGGTAAAAAAAACCAAAATTATCGGAATAAAAAGCAATGCGGCAAAAAATTTTCTCACACGGCCCCCTTTTCCAATTTTCTTTGTTTTTCAATCTTTTCCTGCAATTTCCGGATGCCTTCCAAAAGCGCTTCGGGGCGCGGCGGACAGCCCGGCACATAAACATCCACCGGCACAATCTGGTCAATACCGTCCAAGTCGGAATAAAGACCGCGAAAAACTCCGCCCGACATGGCGCAACAGCCCATAGCGATCACATACTTGGGCTCGGGCATTTGTTCGTAAAGCAGGCGCACATGCGGCGCCATTTTCCGCGTGACGGTCCCGGACACGATCAAAACATCGCACTGCCTGGGACTGGCTCGGAAAAATACGCCGTAGCGGTCCGCGTCCGTGCGGGACGCGCCGAAATCCATCATTTCAATGGCGCAACAAGCCAAGCCCATCGTGAGAGGCCAAAGCGATTTCTCCCTTGACCAATTGGCCAAATCATCGGCATATTTATGCGCCAATTCTTCCAATTTGCCAAAAAGCATTGTCGGGCCGGAGGAATTTTGTTTGGTCGGATAACTCATTTGGCTTATTATATTTTATATTTCTAAATAATTTTTTGATTTCAGCGCGTACCAGATTGCGAGGCAAAGAAAAATTATAAAGACAAAAATTGAAATAAATGCGGCAGAGGTTAGAATCGGGGCGATGAGCGAAGCGAGAATCAGAAAAAACGCCGCAATGTCAAAAAGCAAAAATAAAAGAGCGTATTGGTAATAACCGAATCCCACCGCCCGATTGCTTCCGATGGGCACTGATCCGCTCTCGTAAGGCACTGCTTCCTGCGGCTCGCGCGCCGATTTGCGCGGACGCAAAAAAAGCGACATCAGGATCGTGACAAGCGGCAAACCCAATCCGACACCGGCAAATATCAAAATGGAGAGGGAGGCCTTAGACATAACAAAGTTGAAACTAAAAACTTAAAAATCAAAACGCAAAACTGTAATTAAAAAATTAAAACTTTTACGCTTCGAGTTTTAATTTATTGCGCATTGGTATTTTCGGAACTCTCGTTCGCATTTGATGGCGGATTTATTGAGGGCTCGTTTATGCCGGCCGGCGCGATGTATTTTCCTCCTTGGAAATCTTTCCATTTGTCTTTCAGCCGATTGTATGAGCCCATATCAATGCCTTTGGTTTCGCCCGAAACTCTTTTTTCGTCATAATGCACGGAGCTGTTCACGGCTTGAAGCAAAAAAACAAAAGACCATGTAAAAGCGCCGATAATGGCGATACCCGCCGCAAATGACAATACCAGCATCCAGCGTTTTTTAAAAAAACTGGACAGCGTTTCGCTGTTTAAATTTATTTCTGATAGTTTGGCCATATTTGAAAAGGCTCTAGACTAGATAACTACCCCCGCAAATAATGTTTTAATATCTTTTTAAGATCCGCCTCAAGGAGTGGAATGTCCCTTCCGTACCGCCACTCGCACTCTTTGAGATGGAGCTCAAAA
>SCPX01000038.1 GCA_004298615.1 Patescibacteria group bacterium
ATTTCTTCGCGGTCTTGAAACGATAATCGCGCATAAGGAGTAGACATAGATATGATGTTAAACATAATATGAGTTATTGTATAGTAAATTAAACCGTTGCGTTAGATTGTTGAACTCGCCCATGGTGCCGTTGATTTTTTTTAATGTTTCTGTTATTCTTAAAAAAGATTTTGATAACACTAAGATTCTGCTTATGACATCGCAAATGGAAAAAATCGTATCGTTGGCGAAAAGAAGAGGATTCGTCTTTCCGTCCTCGGAAATTTACGGGAGATTGGAGTCATGTTATGACTATGGGCCGCTGGGAGTGGAATTGAAAAATAATATCAAGAGCGCTTGGTGGAAAGCCATGGTGCAGTCCAGGGAGGATGTGGTGGGACAGGACGCGTCAATTTTGATGCATCCGAAGATCTGGGAAGCGTCCGGACATGTGGAAGGATTTACCGATCCGCTGGTGGATTGCAAATCTTGCAAAAAAAGATTTCGCGCCGATCATATTGTCAAGACGGACGGCCCGATGACTCCCCAATGGATGAAGAAAAATTTTGAGGACAAAAAGCCCAAATGCCCGGAATGCGGCGGGGAATTGACGCCAATCCGAAAATTTAATCTGATGCTAAAGACTCATCTCGGTCCCGTGGAAGACGAGGGAACGACAGTGTATATGCGCCCGGAAACTGCCCAGGCCATTTATGTTGATTTTGACATAATAATGAAATCTTCGCGCAAAAGATTGCCTTTTGGCATTGCCCAGATCGGCAAGGCTTTTCGCAATGAAATTACGCCGGGCGATTTCATATTCCGCACCCGCGAATTTGAACAAATGGAAATGCAGTGGTTCGTTAAGCCCTCACCCCAAACCCTCTCCCAAGAGGGAGAGGGGAGGGTGAGGGGGGGGACGCCAGAGGAATGGTTTGAGTATTGGAAAAAGAAAAGAATGCAATGGTATCTGGATCTTGGAATAAAAAAAGAGCGGTTGCGCTTCAGAGAACAGGAAAAAGACGAGTTGGCGCATTATGCCAAAAAAGCCGTGGATATAGAATATAATTTTCCTTTCGGGTGGAAAGAAATTGAAGGGATTCACAATCGCGGCAATTGGGATTTAAGCAGGCACAGCGAATATTCGGGCAAGGATTTGTCCGTAATGGACGAGGAAACAAAAGAAAAATATATTCCTTGGGTGATTGAGACATCGGCCGGAGCGGACCGGACGGCTCTGGCATTTTTACTGGACGCGTACGAGGAAATAGCGGGCGGCCGCACCACCACCACCGAATCAGCTAAAGAAGCGGAAACGGTTTTGCGTTTTTCAAAAACTTTGGCACCCGTAAAAATAGCGGTTTTGCCTCTTTCCAAAAAAGAAGAATTGTCGTCCGTGGCAAAAAATATCGCGAACGATCTGCGAAAACATTGGACCGTGGATTACGATGAAACAGCCTCAATCGGCCGCCGCTACCGGAGGCAGGACGAGATCGGCACTCTTTTCGCCGTGACCATTGACTTTGAAACACTGGAAGATAAAAAAGTGACGGTAAGGGATCGGGACACGATGAAACAGGACAGAGTCGCTATTAGCGAATTAGAGAAGTATTTTTCGAATAAATTTAAATAACAAGGCAAAGTTTTTATTATCTTTAAAATCCTAAATCTCAAATCCCAAATTACAAACAAATTTCAATATCCAAATCCAAAATTCCAAGCATTTTTTTTAGTGTTTTGATTATTGGAATTTGTGATTTATTTGGAATTTGGTGCTTGGAGATTGGAATTTCATATTTTTATGTACTCAAAACATCTTTTAAAAAACGGATTGCGGGTGATTCTTATGCCGATGAAAGGCACGGAGACCGTGACGGTTTTGGCGGCGACCAATGCCGGATCGCGGTTTGAAATGCCGCAGGAAGCCGGTCTAGCGCATTTTTTGGAGCATATGGCTTTCAAAGGTACGAAAAAACGCCCCAAAGCCATGGACATTGCCAAAACATTTGACGCGGTGGGCGCCGAGTACAATGCTTTTACTTCCAAAGAATTGATCAGTTTTTACGCCAAAGTCGCCTCGGAGCATTTGGATCTGGGATTGGACATAATTTCGGATATGCTGTTGAACGCCCGTCTTCCGGCCGAAGAAATCCAGCGGGAAAAAGGCGTGATTTTGGAAGAGATGCATTTGTATCAAGACACGCCAATGCGCTATGTGGACGATATTTTTGAAGAATTGCTATTTGGCCAGACTTCTTTGGGGAGGATGATCATCGGGACGGAAAATACCATCAAATCATTTTCGCGCGAAATGTTCGTTAATTATCAAGAAGGTCTTTACAAAGCGTCCAATGTCGTGGTGTGCGTTGCCGGAAAAATCAATGAAGCCAAAGATCTGAAAAGAATAGAAAAATATTTCAGCGGCCTGGCGGATGGCCCGGTGCGCTCAAAAACATCTTCGCCCGCCGTGCAGGCGCACCCGCGCGCGAGAGTCCATTGGAAGAAGACGGATCAGACTCATTTGATGATTGGTTTTCACGGATATTCCATAGATCATCCGAGGCGATTCGCGGCCGAACTTCTCACGACTATTTTGGGAAGCGGGATGAGCTCGCGGCTTTTCCATTCAATCAGGGAGAGGCGGGGATTGGCGTATTATGTGCGCGCCGGATCCCAGAGCTATACGGACGCGGGCTATATCGCGGCCCAGGCCGGAGTGACCAATAAAAAAGTTCCGCTCGCCATAAAGCAGATTCTCGCGGAATTCAAAAAAATTAAAAATGAAAGAGTAAGTATTCCGGAATTGCGCAAAGCCAAAGATTATATCAAGGGGCATATTCTTTTGTCCTTGGAATCATCGGACGAAGTGGCCTCCTGGGGAGCGATGCAGGAGATTTTAGAAAAGAAAATTTTGACTACTGATGAGCTTTTTAGGAAAATCGACCGTATCGGTCCGGCCGACATTCAAAAAGTAGCCAAAGAATTGTTTATCAGCCGGAAATTAAACCTTGCTCTGATCGGGCCGTTTAAGGATGCCAGGCCATTTGAAAAATTGCTGAAAATATAGTATAATTTATAAATGCAGCAAACAACCGTTATTGAAATATCCGTCAAATCCATTATCCGCATTGTCGCGGTAATTTTGGGCATAATTCTCATCTGGATGGTGTCGGATATTTTGTTTTCAATTGCCGTGGCGCTCATCGTTGCTTCAGCCATTGAGCCGTGGGTGGGGAAATTGCAGACCAAAGGCGTGCCCCGAAGTATCAGTGTTCTTTTGACTTATTTGGTGGCCTTGGGGGTCGCCGTTTTGGCCATCGGATCAATCATCCCGCCTTTGGCTTCAGAGGTTTCGCAGCTCGTCAAAGATTTTCCGGAAAAGTACAAAGGATTTATCGATTTTTTCGCTTCGCTCAAAACATTTTTGGAAAACAAAGGATTTGGCGCCAATGTCGAAAACATTTTGCAGGGCGCTGAGACCGGCCTGTCCGACTTGACCGGTGGATTTTTCAAAGCCGTGTCCGGATTTTTCGGGGGGCTTTTCGGGGTGCTGGTGGTCATAGTCCTGGCTTTTTATTTCTCAACGAGCGAAGAAGCGATAAAAAAATTGTTAAGGCATGTCATACCGCCCGATTCGCAAGACAGATGGCTCGGCCTGATTGATAAGGCGCAGGAAAGAATCGGCTGGTGGTTTAAGGGGCAGCTCATCCTTTCTTTGGCGATTTTTATCCTCACATTCGTTTTTTTGAAAATATTAGGAGTTAAATATGCTCTGGCGCTGGCTTTTTTAGCCGGGCTCTTGGAGATCGTGCCGGTGATCGGGCCGATTATATCCGCCATTCCGGCAGTTTTTCTGACATTGCTTTATTCGCCGTTTAAAGCGCTGCTTGTTTTAATTCTTTTCATTCTGATCCAGCAATTTGAAAATCATGTTTTGGTGCCGAAAGTGATGCAGAAAAGCGTGGGCCTTCATCCGATCATCGTCATCGTGGCAATGCTCGTGGGGGCGAAGCTTGGCGGAATCACGGGCGCTTTGGTGGCTCTGCCTGTTGCCACGGCCGCCGATGTTTTTCTGACAGACATATATTCTCGCGCTAAAGAAAAATCAAATGCCGGCGGATAATTTAGGCAGTACTCCAAATTTGGCCAAGCGCCCCAAAGAAATCGTCTGGGTCGGCGTAATGATTGCCGGCTTGTTCTTTATAACTCTTAATCTTTATTGGTTTTTTCCCGTTGTTTCCGATTTGGATAAAAATATCAAAGAAAAACAAGCGGAAACTATTTTACGAATCAGCGGCGAAATAAACGAATCTTTGATCGCCGAAGAAAACGCCGTAAAAGAAGCGGCGCGCGCCATCGCGCCCCTGCGGGCGCTTTTGCCGGTGGATCAAAAGAAGTTTCTTTCCGATTATCTGGAGTCCAATGATTCTGTTTTGGAATTGGCGCTCATCGGCGCGGACGGTCGGCAGGAATATTTTTTGTCAAAGATCTCTCCCCAAGACGATTCGCTGTTTATTGACAGGAGTCTGGATGAAGAATTCATCGCGGCGAAAGAAAACGGTTTTTATTCCAGCGGGTCGTGCGGCGGCGATTTGAAACAATTTTCTCCTTGCCTGGCCATTGCTTCGGCGATCGGACAAGGCGACGGTTTTTCCGGAGTAATTTCCGCGCGGGTCAATCCTAAAAAAGCAAGCGAGATTATTTCCGGAGCGAAGATCGGGCAAAGGGGATCGGCATACGCGGTTGACGCGGACGGAAAAATTTTGATTCGCCCCGATTCTTTTTTAGAAAACGGCAAGCGAGGCGAAGCGCTCTCCGGATTGATAAAAGGGGGAGAATCATTTTCTTTCGGCGAATATAAAGGCGAAAACGGCCAAAGCAATTATTTGGCAGCCGCGGAATTGGCCAGATTCGGATGGTTTATGGCGGCGGAAGAGCCGGCGAGCGATGTTTTCAAAGCCAGAAACGGCATCACGATAATCGCCCTTGCCGGATTGGCGCTGGGAGTGATTATCCTGGTTTTTGTTTCTTGGAACGCTTTTTCTCTTGTGCGGACGACCAAGCTTTTGGACAGGGAAAGGCAGCGCGTCAACGCGATCATCAGATATCTGACCGATGGAATCATTCAGTGCAATTATGAATCAAGAATCGTCCTGTTGAATCCGGCGGCAGAAAGAATTTTCAGCCTCCCGGGCAAAGAATTGGCGGGAAAAATAATCAGTCCGGATGATTTTAAAAATCCCAAATTGAAAATTTTGGCGCAAATTATGCATCCGTCCTTGGCCGCGGAATCGCGCCGCCTGTCCAGAAATGAAGGCGAGTATCCGGAAATTTACGAAATACGGATCAAGGATCCGGTGGAACGGGATTTTCAAATTACGACCATTCCCATCACCCAGCTGCCGGGACAGGCCACGAGTTTTTTGAAAATCGTGCACGATATTTCCCGCGAGCGATTGATCAATCGCGCCAAATCCGAATTTATTTCCATAGCGGCCCATCAGATGAGGACGCCCCTCTCCGGCATCAAGTGGACTCTCAATATGATGCTGGATGGGGATTTCGGCGCGATTACGGCCAAACAAAAATCATTTTTGGAAAAAAGCTACAAGACTAATGAGCAGATGATTATTTTGATCCGCGATCTGCTGGATGTGGCGCGTCTGGAAGAAGGCCGTTTCGGCTTTGAGTTCAGTGAATCGGACTTGATCGGCAGCATCGCTTCGGCGGTTGAATCGTACGAGCAAGCCGCCCGCAATAAGGGCATTGATTTGGAATTCGTCCGCCCCAATTCGGAAATTCCCAAGGTTTTTACGGATCCGGCCAAAATATCTTTGGTTATATCCAATCTGATTGACAATGCCATAAAATATACGGACAAAGGAAGCGTGAAAATCTCTATGGAAGTCCGCGAGCCCTATGTCCACATAAGAGTGAAAGACACCGGCATCGGTATCCCCAAAAAAGCCAAGCTCCAGCTTTTTAATAAATTTTTCCGCGCTCCCAATGCTCTGCAGCGCCAAACCGAAGGATCGGGACTCGGTCTTTTCATTATTAGGAATATTATCAAGCGCCATGGCGGCGATATTTGGTTTGAAAGTACGGAAGGCAAGGGGACGGAATTTTCTTTTTCTTTGCCCTTGCGCAAAGAGCTGATCCCATCGGACGATTTGCCGATTAAAGAATATAGCGTATAATATATTATGGTTAACTTAAAACCTAGATGTTAAAATTTAAAACTATTGAACAAACTTCAAAATTATCAAGTTATAAACTTTTGTTTTAAGATTTAAGCTTTGCGTTTTAAACTTCAATTTATTATGGCGGATCTAAAATCGTTAAAAATTTTACTCATTGAAGACGATAGTTTCCTGCGCGAGCTGATGTCGGAAAAATTGCGCAATGCCGGCTATAATGTCATAGAAGCGGCGGACGGAAATGACGGGCTCAAAAAGATACAGACGGAAAATCCGTCTTTGGTCTTGCTTGATTTGATTTTGCCCGGCATTGACGGATTTGATTTATTGCGAGAATTCCGAAAAGAATTAAAAATCGAAGTTCCGATAATCGTCTTATCTAATCTGGGAAACAAAGACGACATTGACCGCGTGATGGCGGCCGGCGCCAACGACTATTTGATAAAAGCGCACTTTACGCCGACGGATGTTTTGGAAAGAATGAAGAAATTTTTTCCAAAATAATAAAATATGACAATTTTAGACTACATAATCTTGGGCGTTATTTTTATATTTGTTTGGCTTGGCTTTTGGTCAGGATTCATCAGGACGCTTGGATCAATTGTCGGGCTTTTTTTGGGCGTAGCCGTCGCCAGCCATTATTATGAAAAATTCGCCAACTTTTTTAAATTTTTGCTTTTGGCCGGAGTGTCCCAATTTTCCGCTTTTGTCGTAATAATAATCGTCGTTTCTAAATTAACCGGAGTCGCTTTCTGGATTATAGACAAATTATTCAAGGTAGCTTCAATAATTCCTTTTTTAAAAACTTTCAATCGGCTTTTGGGCGCGGTTTTGGGTTTTGCGGAAGGGGTGTTGGTGGTTGGAGTTATTTTACTTTTTGCCTCTAAAATAACGATTTTTACCGGATTTTCAGACGCAATTACAGCCTCCAATCTGGCCGAACCGCTTTTATTTATCGCTAAAATTTTCCTGCCGCTTTTTCCGGCCGCGCTCAAAGAGACGCAAAACATTTTGCCTTGACAAGAATTATTATATTTGCTATATTTAATGGCGTTTGAAGATGCTTGTTAGCATCTTTTGTTATTTAAAATTCACAACAAAAAGGAGGTGGTGAAAAGTTGATTGTTTGGCAAACATTTGAAGGTTGCTTTAAGGGTTATAACAAACCAACAAGGAGGTTTTTATGCAAAAAGAAGTAAAGTTAAGACACAAGTATTCTTTGGTATTGTCATTCGCTTCAATGGATGAATTGATAAGTTTCATGGAAGATGTTAAACGAAAAGACAATGAATTGGGGATAGTCGGTATCGAGTGGATTGAAAAGCGCGCGTTGGACAAAGCCTTTCATTTGGTTGAGAGGAAAGAAAAAAAACAGCGCGAGAAGAGCATTACTCTGGGAAGCGAAAAAGCTTTCCAGTCAATATTGGAGAAATTCTCCAATAAAGAAAAAGGTGTTCTTTTTGAAGGAGGGGCGAAATAATGAAAGAAACCGAAGAAATAAAAGAGAAAAGAACACAGCAGACCAGAAAAGAAATCAGGGATTATATTACGAGAAGATTCGGAAAACAGCCCTTGATTCTGCCATTAAACGGCAAAACCGTGATGGTGGTAGACCCTGCCGTCATAGATGAGGAAATCAAGGCAAGAGCTAAAAAACTCAACATCGGATATTCTGATAAAGGCGTTCGGTACCGCCTTGAAGCTGACTCGCCTGACGATTTTGTCAAACTTTTTTATCACTTTGAGTACTAAGTGTAGTACTGACCACCTTTCTATCCGAACACCGGCCGAGGGCGTATTTTTTACCTCGGCCTTTCTTTTTGCTTAAAAACACATTGGCGTGATATACTGAATTAATTGGAGGCGTCGCATAGTGGCTTAGTCCCCGCCCAGGCGGGGTTGGAAAGCGAAGTAATATGTTTTTAAAAAAAATAATTCAAATGGTGGGGTCGCATAGTGGCCGAGTGCGCCTGCTTGGAAAGCAGGTATGCCTCAAAAGGGTATCGCGAGTTCGAATCTCGCCCCCACCGTTTCACCCTTTTTTCTTTTTTAAAATTATGGTATAATATGCATAATCCAACTTATCCCCAATTAATATTTTAATAAACTATATGAGTAAAATATTACTCGTTGAAGACGATCGCTTTCTCATAAAAGCCGTATATACCAAGCTTACCCAAAAAGGCTTTGAGGTTGTCTTGGCTAATGACGGAGACGAAGCCATTAGCAAGGCCAAAACGGAAAAACCGGAGCTGGTGCTTTTGGATATGGTGTTGCCGAAAAAAAGCGGATTTGAAGTTTTGCGGGCGATTAAAGGCGATCCTGAAACGGCCTCCATACCGGTATTTATCCTTTCCAATTTGGCGCAAGACCAAGATATTCAAGAAGGCAAAGCCCTTGGTGCCGAGGATTATATCGTAAAAAGCAACACTTCTCTTTCCGCGATCGTAGAAAAAGCGGCGAATTTCCTCGCGGCCAAGAAGTGATTCGGTTTTCGTTTTCGCGGCTCGTATCGTCTTACGGTTTCGTCAAAAGGATTTGACCGATTTTACGAAAACTTATAACTATACGAGCGGCGAAACCGTATAATCTTAGACGATTTATTAAAAATGCAGCTTACTCCCCAACAATTGGAAACAATTTTCGTAAAATCCGGCCTCTTATCCGAGGCCGATTTTGAAACAGCCAAAAAACATTCGCGCGACAAAAAAACTCCTCTTCAAAATATTTTGATAGAGGAGAATTTTATTTCAGACGAGCATTTGGGCGAACTCTTGGCCGATTATTTCGGCTGGAAATTCATTAATTTGCGCAAGCAGGAAATAGTCAAGGATGTTTTAAAAATTATTCCGGAAGCCGTGGCCAGAAAACAATCAATCGTTTGTTTCAAAAGAGATCTGGTCGGACTTCATGCCGCCATGGCCGATCCGGAAAATGCCGAGATCGTAAGTTTTTTGGAAAAAAAGACCGGATTGCCCGTCACCGCTTATTACGCCACGGAACGGGACATTGAAAATACGCTTTCCAAATACAAAGCCGAGGTCAAAGAAGATTTTCAGACTATTCTTCAGGCTAATATTGAAAGCCTGGCGGGCATGAGTCCGGAGCAAGTGGAGCGGCAGGGCAAAGACCTGCCCGTGATCAGGATGATGGATGCGCTCTTGGATTACGCTTACGACAGCCGGGCGTCCGATATCCATATTGAGCCGCAGAGCGGGAGGACGATCGTGCGTTTCCGCATTGACGGTATTTTGCACGATATTATTGATTTTCCGGTGAGCATTCATGATCTTTTGATCACTCGTTTGAAAATTTTATCCCGGTTGCGCACGGACGAACACCGCGCCCCGCAGGACGGAAAATTGCAAAAGCAAATCGGCAAAGAAAAATTGGATGTGCGCGTGTCAATCGTGCCGGTCACCGAAGGCGAAAAAGTGGTAATGCGTCTGCTCTCGGAAAGAAGCCGCGAGTACAGCTTGGAAGATTTGGGAATTACGGATCAGGATTTGGCGCTCGTTAAGGCATCCATAAAAAGGCCTTTTGGAATGACTATTGTCTGCGGGCCGACCGGATCGGGCAAAACCACTTCGCTTTACGCGATGATTAAAATAATAAATACGCGGGAAGTAAATATTTCAACGGTGGAAGACCCGGTGGAATATCATTTGGCCGGCATCAATCAAATTCAGGTCAATCCGAAAGTCGGCCTTACTTTTGCCGCTGGTTTGCGCTCTCTTTTGAGACAAGATCCCAATGTAGTGCTGGTGGGAGAAATCCGCGACGCGGAAACGGCCAAAATCGCCGTCAATGCCGCCATGACCGGGCAGCTGGTGCTTACTACTTTGCATACGACCAATGCGGCCATGGCTCTGCCGCGGCTTTTAGATATGGAGGTTGAGCCTTTTTTAGTGTCGTCCACGATTCATTTGGTTATGGCCCAGCGCTTGGTGCGGAAAATCCATCCCGGCTGCATTGCCAGTTATTCCGTGCCGCCCGAGGAAGTCGCCAATATTAAAGAGCAATTGGGAGAAGAACACGCGAAAGCCGTGGGATTGGATCGCGCGGGTCTGCGGCTTTACCGCGGAGCCGGCTGCAAAGTATGCAAAAATACGGGCTATGAAGGGCGGTTGGGCATTTTTGAAATTTTAGAAATGAAAGAAAATATCAGAAAAGCCATAATGAAACACGCGACCGCCGATGAATTGGAGCAAATAGCCATCAAAGAAAACGGAATGAGGACAATGCTTGAAGACGGCATTGCCAAAGCGCTCAACGGTCTGACGACGATTGAAGAGGTATTGAGAGTTAGGGGTGAATAATTAAAAGTTAAAAGTGCAAAGTGCGAAATTTTTGTTACTTTCTTGCGTAAAACGCAAGAAAACTTCCTTAATTTTGAACTTTGAATTTTGCATTTTGAATTTTAGTTGCTATGGCCATCTATTCCTACACCGCCTATACGCCCGAAGGGGAATTGAAAAAAGGCAGCCAAATTTCCTCAAACAAGGCCGATCTCCATATGATTCTGGAATCGCAGGGGCTGACTGTCGTTTCAATTGAAGAAGAAAAGCTTACACAGAAAAAGCAGATTTCTTTTTCGTTCGGAAAAATAAAGCTGGGCGATCTCGTGATGATGATAAAGCAATTGGCCGTGATGATCAGGGCCGGCATTGATATGGGCGAGGCTATTTCAATTTTGCAGGTGCAGAGTCTGTCCAAAAGGGTGCGTACCATTTTGGCCGAAGTGCTGAAATCAGTGGAAGGCGGGCTTACCTTGGCCGGCGCTTTGGCCGAGCACCCCAAAGATTTTCCGGACATTATCATCAATATGGTGCGGGCCGGAGAAATGGGCGGCCATTTGGAAGAAAATCTGGACAGACTCGCCATCCAGCTTGAAAAAGATTATGAAGTGAAGCGCAAGGTACGCGATGCAATGATTTATCCGGGCGTCATAGTGTCCGTGGCCGTGATTTTGGGCATTGTTATGTCTTTGTTCGTGCTTCCGAAATTGGTAAAGCTTTTTGACAGCTTTAGCATGGAATTGCCCATTACCACGAAAATAATCATCTGGTTTTCCGCCTTTATGCAAAAATACGGGGTTATCGTGATTGTTGGGATGTTTATAGCCGTAATAGGATTGAGAATCGCGGCCAAGACAAAATATGTCAAGCCATACATTCATCGGATTTTTCTGACAATTCCTTTTGTGAGCAAGGTGAGCCGGAGCTTTAATTTGGCTAGATTTACCAGGACTCTCGGCACGCTTTTAAAATCAGGCATCCCGATTGTTGAAGCATTGAAAATCACGGCGCATACGGTGGAAAATGTGCAGTACAGGCAAAAATTGGAAATGATCGCCCGCGAATCGCAAAAAGGCATCTCGCTTTCCGATCTTTTGAAAGCGCACGAAGGCGGAGTGGCCAGCTTTCCCCCTATTATTACGCGGATGACCGGCGTGGGAGAAAAGACGGGCAAATTGGAAGAAGTGCTGCTCTATGTGGCCGAATTTTATGAAGAAGAAGTAAGCTCCTTTACCAAAAATCTCACGGTCATCATTGAGCCGGTAATTCTCATCGCCATCGCCATCGGCATCGGCGTAATGGTCATCTCCATCATTTACCCGATTTACCAATTCACCGGGCAAATGGGAAAATAAGGTGAGAATTAAAAATTTAAATTTCAAAGTTCAAAATTGCAATTCAAAATTGAAAAGTTATGGACAATAAAGACTATAAGAAGCAACTCCTCGAAAGAGTGATCAAATTCGGCAGAGACAGCATCAAATTTGTAGATTCGCTGCCCAATAGAAGGTCATGCTGGGTTATCGGCGATCAATATTTAAGAAGTTCTACTTCCGTGGGAGCGAATGTCGTGGAAGCTCAAGCATCCAGCAGTCGGCGTGATTTTATAAATTTTCTTACCCACGGCCTAAAATCCGCCAATGAGTCAAAATACTGGCTGATTCTTTTCGCGGATATAAAAGACATTAGTCAAATTGAGCGGCAAAGACTACTCAAAGAAGCGGATGAACTTGCTAAAATATTGGGTTCGTCCACTGCAACGCTTAAAGGTCAAAATAAATTTTGAACTAATAAACTTTAATTTTGCATTTTGAATTTTAAACTTTGAATTATGAAGAGATTAGAGATTCGAAACGGTTTTACCATGGTCGAGCTCGTTTTAGTGGTCGGCGTTTTAGTGATTTTATCAGCAATTACATTGGTTGCTCTGAAAGTGCCGCAATATCGCGGCCAGGCGCACAATGTTCAGAGGAAAACCGACATAAAATCAATTCACAACGCCTTTTTGCTTTTGGCCAGAGACAAGGATGATTACACCAGCGGTCTGCCCACTTCGCCCGCTTGCATAGGCACGGGATCCGCCAGCGCTTTTAATTTAAAAGGTATTTCTTGGACGGCGAATCCGACAAGCGCTGCGATGAAATTCAATGTTCGCGCCTGCGCGGACTTGAGCTGTTCCGGCAATCCTGCGTGGAGTTCGGATTACAGCTCTCCGACCTCTATTGATATTCCCAACGCTTCATTTTTTCAATACAAAGCCGCTTTTAACGCGCCTGAAAATGTCTGGACGCAGACGGCTAACACTGATTTTAACGGAACAAATACTGGCACAGCTGTCTTCGATACCAACAGCGCGGCGAAAATAATCCTTTCAATATACGGCGGGACAGGCGCGAATGATTCGTTTGATCCATCTTTGGGAAATGTCGTCGGCGGTTGCGATGCGAATAAGGGTATGACTTGGAACAGCCCGACATTGACATGCACTATAAATACTAGTAATGCGATCTATAACGGAACTTATAATTTTACAACTGTAAATATTCCCAGCGGCACAACCCTGACCACCAGCGGGACAACAAATCCTCTTACTATCAATGCGACCGGCGATGTAATGATTACCGGCTCCATCAACCTTAACGGTAAAGGATATGGGGGTGGACCAATAAACAGTAGTGCCGCTGGTAGTCCTGGTTCTGGAACTGGAGGCGGTAGCGGCGGATCATATCCTGCTCCTGGTAAATGTGGTGGAGGTAAAGGAGGTGGCTATGGCAATAGTGGTGGCAATGGTGGCACCGGCAGTTCCGGCGCCAGCGGCGGCACAACTCTCGGAGCAGCTTACGGGTCTCCTACTGCGCCAACAAATTTAGGTTCAGGCGGAGGAGCGGGCGGAAGTTATTTGGCTACTGGCGGTGCCGGAGGTTCGGGCGGAGGAGCGATTAAGATTGTCGCAAGTGGAGCAGTTACGATAAATGGCCCCATCACAGCTAATGGTAATAACGGTGTTGATTATAATGGCGGTAGCGGCGGTACCGATCCCGCCGGCGGCGGTGGAGGTAGTGGAGGCAGTATTTGGATTCAGGCTAGCAAGCTTGCCGGTAATCAACCAATAAACGCCGATGGCGGGACAGGCGGAGCAGGTTACATTTATAATTCTGTTAATTATGGAGGAGGGGGCGGTGGTGGTAGTGGTGGAAGAATAGTCTTAAATTATTTTGTCAATAACTATATTGGCTCTATTAGTAGCGCGGGGGGAAATTATTATTCTCAAGCCTACGGCTATGGCCAAGCAGGCGGACCGGTGACTCCGATTTCTAGTGCTATTACGGTTACAGCTTATGCTTCTTCCGGCACCTATACTTCTTCCATTGAAGATTTATTACAACCGCAAACCTTCACCAGCATTTCTTGGAACAGAACCGATACTAATGATGGAGAAATTACTTTAGGCGACACAAATCTCAAAGGACTTTGGCATTTTAATGAAACAGCCGGGACAAACGCGACCGATTCAATTCTTGTTAATAATCTTACCGCCGCAGGCGCAACACAATCTTCGCCCGGGAAATTTGGCGGAAGGTCGCTCTCATTCAATGGAAGCGCGTACGCGCAAAAAACAAGTCCGACTAATTTGGATATTGGCGTAAGCGATGGCAGCTGGACCCTGGAAGCGTGGGTGAAACCGTCAAGTGCTGGATCTGGTACAACTAGAACAATTATTTCAAAAGACGGCTCCGCGATGCATTATTATGATCTAAAACTCAATACCAGTAATCAAGTAGTGGCCGGATTGTATGATTCTGACGGGGATAAAGCCGAGGCAACTAGTAATATAATAAGTCCTAGTAATTGGCATCATATTGTTGCGATATTTACAAAATCCGGATCTACCGGAACTGTCCAGATTTATATTGACGGGAAAAGAGACGGCGGTTTAGGAAGTAATATGGCATTACCATCCAATATGTCCAATACCGTCGCGTTTCGTGTTGGTATGCGCAATGATGGAACTTTCGGCTTCAATGGTGAAATTGACGAGGCGGCTTTTTGGTCAAAGGCGTTGTCATCGCCTGCCAATGATTGCGCGACAGATGAGCCAAAAATTTCGTATGACTCTTATCAATATGAGATTTGCCAGCACTACAATAAAGGAATTGGTATTCCTCATTTGAAATTTCAGGCGAGGTCTTGCGCCTCGTCTTGCACCACGGAAACATTTGTCGGGCCGGACGGCACGGCCGCTACTTATTATAATTCCATTGGAAATTATGGATCAGGATCATCTTTAAATAACCTTACGGCTAATCAATATGTGCAATACAAAGCGTATTTTGCCACTTCTGATTCTTCCGTCACGCCTTCATTGGATAGTATTTCAATTAAATATAGCAGTCTCCAAATCTCCAAACCAAAACTGGAAGATGTGACGATTACGGCCAGCTTGGATTCTGCCGGAAAAAATCAGGTAAGTTTGCTTTATTCGGGTTATGGAGATTTTGTTGGCGGAGGAACAAATTTGGGGCAGTATGATTCCAATTTGCTCAAAATATTGCCAGAGGGCTATATAGAATATCAGGGTGGATCAAATCCCGAATACATTTCGCCGGTTTTTTCAACGCAATGTTATAACATAAAACAAATACCCGGGTTTATCCCGGATTATCTTCCGGAAATTCCCAAAGACCCGAAAATCGGCACGGATGAAAATACCGGTTATTTCTTTTCCGCCAATCCGGAAATGGGGACGGTGACGATTTCCGCGCCCGCCGCCGAGCTGGGTGAAATAATCAGGAATTAATCAAATTAATTATGAAAAGTTCCAAGATACAAGTTTCAAGATACAAGACAAAAGGTTTTACTTTCGTGGAGATTGCGATGGTAGTCGGCATCTTGGCTCTGGTGTCGTCAATCGTGATCGTAAATTTGAATATCAGAGGAAATAAATCCGCCGCAAATAATATCAAACGCCGAACCGATTTGGAGAATATCCAAAAAGCCTTGGATTTGCGCGCGCATGAAACGGGGGATTCTTTGCCGGCTAATTTCAGCGCCCTTACTGCAACATACATATGCGTCGGAACAAGCGCTTCTTGCTATAATCTCACTCCCGATCTTGTCCCGAATTATTTAGGTTCAATCCCTAAAGATCCCAAAAGCGGCACGGACGCGAATACCGGCTATCTTATTTCCGTGGACCCGGCCACCAAAGTCGTGTGCGTCAAAGCCCCGGCCGCGGAAAATGATGAGGTGATTGAGAATTGCAGGAAATAGCTTGAAACTGTAAGAGCCGTAGAGTTAGAATTGATTTAATGAGGTAAATTTGTTATATTTCACATATGAAAACACTCACTTTTCAAGCCGCAAAAAAAGAGATTCTTCCGATTTTGAAGCGCCAAGGCGTGGCCAAGGCCGCATTTTTCGGTTCGTTTGCCCGCGGGGAAGCAAAAAAGAAAAGTGATATTGATTTATTGATTAAGTTCAAAAGCAGCAAGAGCTTAATTGATCTTGTCGGGTTGCGATTTGAATTAGAGGAAAAGCTGGGAAAGAAAGTGGATCTTTTGACCTACGGCGCAATTCATCCGCGTTTGAAAAAATACATATTAAAGGAGCAAAAAATCATTTATGGAAAAAGATCCTGAAATTTTCCTCGGACATATTCAGGAGAGCATTGGAGAAATTGAATTTTATACCGCAAAAATGCTTATGAAAGATTTTCTAAAAGACAGAAAAACGCAAGACGCGGTTATCAGAAGAATCGAAATTGTCGGCGAGGCGGTTAAAAACTTGCCTCGTGATTTTAAAGAACGGTATTTTGAAATCCCTTGGCGCGAGATCGCCGGCATGCGAGATCAGCTCATTCACGGGTACTTCGGCATTGATTTGAATATCGTTTGGAAAACCGTCAAGAAAGACATCCCTAAATTAAAAAAAGAAATTAACGAGCTGATTGAAAGCTTATAAAGAGTCGTCTGTGTCAAAGCTCTGTTTGTCGCCTGTCTGCCGGCAGGAAGCCCCAGGCGCGGAAAACGGGGAAGTGATTGAGAATTGCAGGAAGTAGATTTAGCCGTAAATCCGGAAACCGTAAATTCATAAGATCTGCAAATGTCAAAGAGTTTAAAAATCATAAAGTCGTTTTTTTGTAATATAAGATAATCTTTATTTTAAAATTATCAGAGATTCAACGATCGCTTGATATCTGATAATTATTAATGTATTCTATTTAATGTGCGGTTGCGTTGTTTATGCGGCGCAGGATGTAAAAAATCGCTATTATCGAGATAATTATCGCAAAATTGCCATTAATTTATTTATTTTATGAAAGGAGAAAATAAATTAAAGGTTTTAGAATTTTTGGAAAATTCCGGTCAAGCCTTAGAAGAGCTTTTCTTCATTTTTACGGTGCCATACGGGACTTCGTTTCACCGTGCCGAATACTTGCTTTATAAAAAAAGAAAAGAAAATTTTCAAAGAAAGTCCGATGCCAAAGCAAGGCACCGTTTTCACGAACTTCTTTATCGGTTGCGCAAAGAAGGATTGGTCGCGGAAACAAGAAAAGATAATGAATCGTTCTTGAAGCTTTCTGAAAAAGGAAGGAGCATCTTAGAGAAACTGCGCTCCAAATCAGCCAAAGCCTTGCCTCCTCCAAAATATGAAATTAAGGATGAAAATTCATTAAAGATCGTGATTTTTGATATTCCGGAAGAAAAGAAGCGGCATCGGGAATGGCTGAGGTGCGTGTTGAAAAATTTAAATTTTACGATGCTGCAAAAAAGCGTTTGGACGGGAAAGACAAAAATTCCAGAGGCATTGCTCTGTGATTTCAAAAAATTGGACATCCTGCCTTACATTGAGATTTTAGCCGTCACCAAAAGCGGGACTCTAAAAAAGATAGAGTGATGCATTATATTGGTTTTTTTTGAAAGAACTTATTTAATTTACTACAAAGCGGTTGAACGCGATACTATCAGACATCAAGCGATCGCTTTAACTCTGATAAATAAATTTATTACCAAAAGACACTGGTGAATATATAGAGATTTGCGCGGACTGTTAAAGATGAAATTTAAGGAATGAATTTTTAAGAAAATAAACAAGCAACTGTATCGCAGTTAAGCACAGAAATATAATTATCAGACATTAAGCGATCGCTGAATCTCTGATAATTGGATTTATGAGGCATCTATGTTAGATGTGCCGGTAGGGCAGAGAGGATCGCGATAGATTGTTGAACCGACGGATGGAGTTTTTCCTAAAAAAGAAAAAATGTGATATAATATAATCAGTATGTTTGGAGGTAAAAAATTTAATTCAAATCATTCATCTGGGTCAAAGCCCGCAAGTAATCTATGTTGAAAGCTATAAGCTATAAGCTAAAAGCTAAAAGTGGTTTTTCCGCCCTGGAAATGCTTTTGGTGTCGGCGATTATTGTTATTTTTTTGGGAGCGGCAGCGCTGGTCGGCTTCCGCGATCAGCCGGCGAAAAACCGAAACGCGGAACGGAGAAATGAAGTCAACGCCATCAAAGACGCGCTCACCCAATGGTCGCTGGATACGGGGACATACACGCCCGCAGGTGTTCCCGAGGGTGAAGCGGCAAAGCAATGCATTGGAATATCCGCATCATCATCCGCTTCATGGACACAGGATACGGACATGGATTTTAACGCCTTAGGTAGCGAGACAGCAAACACCGCCGTTTCTGGTGGATCAGTCAATCTATCAGTTTTGCCATTAGGAGTCAAAGAAATAACAGGAGGAGGATTACACACCTGCGCTTTGAAAACCGATGGCTCTGTGGTTTGTTGGGGAATTAATAACTACGGCCAAATCGGCGATAACAGCACGACTAATAGACTTGTTCCCACCCAAGTTTCTGGTCTTACTGCTGGCACTGTCAAAGAAATAACAGCAGGATACTATCACACCTGCGCTTTGAAAACCGACGGTTCAATGGTCTGTTGGGGAGATAATTCTAACGGCCAAATCGGAGATAACAGCACTATTGATAAGCTTATCCCTGCCCAGGTTTCTGGCTT
>SCPX01000002.1 GCA_004298615.1 Patescibacteria group bacterium
CCTCAATGCTTGTTCCAAAAAATGTGCATTAATCAAAAGGAGGGCGCCGAACAGGAATATGACAAAAATTGTGTGCGCGATGATTGAAGTGCGCTGAATTTCTATGCGGACGAAAATTTTTAGAAGCAGTAAAATTATCAGACCGAGAATCGTCAGCGTGAAAATTTGATTGGTTTTTTCAAATAATACTTCCCACCATTTTTTCGGCCCTTTTTTCAATTCAACAACGCGCTCCGCGCCGCTGACCAATTCTTGCCCCGGAGAAATAGTCGGCGTTTCCGCGGACAGCAAGACTGTTCCATTCGGACTTAAGAAGCTTGTCCCAAACATCTGTACTGCCAGCGTAGTCGGCCCGTCGTCAATGGCGCCGGTCTGAATCGCCACGCCGATCTCGCGATAAGCCGGGTTTAAAATATTTTTTTTATGCTTGGGGCTAGCCATCCAGGCCTTGACCAGGCTTTCCGCGTCGGAAAATCCCATTCCCAGATTTTCGCCCGCGTAAGTGTATTGATAGCCGACTTTTTTGAAAAAATCCCAAGGCGTCGTGCCGTCCGCGGCGTAGTGGGCGAAATAATTTTTCGCGATCATATCTTCGGCTTTGAGCGAGGCCGCTTGCGCCAAATCGGCCGATTGTCCGAGTGGCGGGAGATTGTTTTTCGTCCGCTCTTCATTGACCAATTGGACGATCTTTTCCGAAGTTATAGACGAAAAGTAAGCCTGGGACGGATAAACCGCGAATAGCGCCAAAGTAAGAACGATTTTCAAGCTTACGGCAAAAAATCCATACCAGTGCAATTTGCGGTGATGAAGCAATTTCGGGGCGTAATGGTTTTCTTTTGTTGGGATAAAATAGTGTTTCATAATGGGGTGGACAAATAGGGCGTTTTAGTTTAAAATAACATAAGTATTATAAAAAATCAACTTTTAATGCGCTATGTTTCATGCTTTGATTCTTGCCGGCGGGGGAGGGACCCGTCTTTGGCCCGTGTCCAGGAAAAAAACACCCAAGCAAGTCCAGCCGTTTACGGACAATGAAACCTTGCTTCAAAAAACTTATCATCGGATTAAAAAAGGATTTGCGCCTGAAAATATTTTTATCGCGACCGGAAAGCAGCATTTCGATTTGGTGAGCAAGCAGCTGCCGTATATTTCCGCCGGACAATTTTCTTTGGAGCCCCTAAGGCGCGATACGGCCGCGGCAATCGGGCTGGCCGCATTGCGGATATATAAAAAAGATCCGGATGCGGTGATTGTCACTATAAATTCTGACGCTTATGTAAAAAATGAAAATGAATATTTAAGGATTTTGAAATTGGCTGATCAGACCGTGAAAAAACACCGTGATCATATTGTTCTCGTGGGAATAAATCCGACTTACCCGGAGACCGGCTACGGCTACATCAAAATGGGAAAGATGTTTCAGGAGATAAATGGCGATAAAATTTTTTATGTGGAAAAATTCGTGGAAAAGCCCGATTCGGAAACGGCCAAGAAATATTTGTCCGCTTGGGAGTATTTGTGGAATCCGGCGCTTTTTGTTTTCAGCGCCGGATATTTTTTGTCGCTTTACAAAAAATATTTGCCGAAAATGCACGAACAATTTGCGGTAATTGAAAAATTTTTGGGAACGCCGGCCGAAGAAAAAACAATTGAGCAAGAATTTGAAAAAATCAAGCCGATTTCCATTGACTACGGAATTATTGAAAAGGCGGAAAATATGCTGGTGATTCCGGCTGATTTCGGGTGGGCCGATATCGGCCATTGGCGGACTGTCAAAGATGTGCTTTCGGAAAGCGAGATTGATAATTTGGTGAAAGGCTCGCATATCGGAGTGGAGACCAAGGGCAGTCTGATTTATAATTTTACGGATAAGCTCATCGCCACGGCCGGAGTGGAAAATCTGATCGTGGTGGCGACCGAAGATTCAATCCTCATTTGCTCCAAAGACCACGCGCAGGGCGTCAAGAAAATCGTGGAAAAATTAGAGGGAGAGGGGATGGAAAAATATCTGTAATTATGTTTTATAAGTCAATATTAATTGTCGCAGTTATTGTCATAGTCGTCGTTGTCGGCGGTTTTGGCTATTTTTATTTCGGCGTTTATGGCAAAATCGCGAATCCCGCGCCGGAAAAGGAGTTTACGGTGACCAAAGGCGAAAGCGGAAAAATGATCGGGAAGAATTTGAAAGACCTTGGTTTAATCAAAGATCGTTTTTTATTTGAAACGGAAGTGTGGCTGCGTGGCAGTGAAAAAGAATTCGCGGCGGGAAATTATAAATTGCCGGAAAAAGCGAGTATTGCCGATCTGGTAAAGATTTTAACTACAGCCGCGAAAAGGGAGCAGGTTAAAATTACGATTCCGGAGGGTTTGAGCAATAAGGAAATCGCCAAAATTTGGGAAGAGAAGAAAATTGGGATGGCGGATGATTTTTTGGCCAAGGCGAGTGTCAAGGATTCCCGGGAAATTATTCCCGGATCAACTTATGATTTTTTGGCGCTAAAGCAGAAAGGCGCTGATTTGGAGGGGTATCTTTATCCGGATACTTATTATGTTTTTAAAGACAGCCAGCCGGAAGATTTAATCAAGAAAATGCTTGATAATTTTGAGAATAAGACAAAAGATATTTTAGCCGAGATTCAATCATCCGGAAAAGATTTCCACGATATCTTGACTCTGGCCTCAATTATTGAACGCGAAGTGCCGAAGACAAGCGAGCGGCCGATTATTGCCGGACTTTTTTTGAAGAGGATACAAATTGGAATGGCTTTGCAATCCGACGCTACGGTCAATTACGCGACCGGAAAATACAAGCTTCAGCCAACATATGATGACTTGCAGGTTAATTCGCCGTATAATACCTATAAATACCGGGGTTTACCACCTTCGCCCATAGGCAACCCGAGCATTTCTTCAATCAAGGCCGTGCTCAATCCCGAGCAATCAGAGTATTTGTATTTTCTCTCCAAGCCCACCGGCGAGACGGTTTTTTCAAAAACCTTGGAGGAACATAATGAGAATAAAGCGAAATACCTAAATAATCCCTAAACCCTTATCTTTAATCGTTAATTATTATTTTTTATTATGAAAACAAATTTTTTCGTCATTACCGGCCCTTCCGGAGTGGGCAAAGATTCCGTGATTACAAGTTTAAAAAAGAAAATGCCGCAATTGGTCTCGGTGATTACCACGACCACCAGGGAAATGCGCGAAGGAGAAAAGCAGAGATCGGAAGAGC
>SCPX01000039.1 GCA_004298615.1 Patescibacteria group bacterium
GCGAAGAATTTACCAATTTGGATACCGTATCTTCCGGCGGCGAAGCCAAGGAATACTTCACCTATCTTCGCCAATGCGCCAAGCCCGGCACCACCGATGAAGGCACTTTTTATACATGGGTAGGCTCCGAAGAAGCCGGATTTCAGCTACGAGCGTGGCAATTTAAAGCCAATGCGGACGGATCTCCTTTCACCACTGATGGTTCTATAAATTGCGATCCGGTCGCCAATCCGGATTGCCGAATATTTTACAATCAAGGCGGAATAACCTATAGGCGCGATTTGTCAAAAACCGTTTTCATTTCCAACGATTGCCATCCTTACAGAAAGACAGTCCAAGGAACAAGGGCGGAATGCGCCGGTTCCGGCGGACGATGGGATCCGATCGGTAGTCCCGCAGATGCTGATTACGCCACCGCTATTGTGACTTGCTTGTACGACGCTATTCCATCCCAAGGCACTAAGTGCCAGGCCCAATACGCCGGGTGCCGCGAGTATCGGGGGCCGACCGCGAATAATTTACAAGTTTTATTAGATGACGATTTTGAGGATCTGACAAGTCAGGGCTGGGATCCATCTTTTCTTTCGTCGGAAGCGACTACCGTAGGCGGAAGATCTTATCATTTGCAGTCTGTGGCAGGCGGCGGCAGTTGGACGCTAAAGAAATCAGTGGCGGACTTGGTGGAACAGGATAAAACTTATATTTTGGAATTTTGGGCAAAATGGAATACGGGCGAAATGTTTAGCGCTCTTCCAGCCGGCGCGTCAGAGCGCACGTACTATATGAATGCCAAATTTCTTGGCACCCCTCCCGTTTCCGATGTTTCATTTCCGTCAGGCGTAAATATCGGAAATTTAGGCGAGTGGAACAAATATACCATCGGCCCGGTTAATTTTTCGCGCAGTCCCGATACTGCTGAAACGCTTGAAATTTTTCCGGCAAATGCTGCCGGCGCGCCTTGTCAAACATATCCTTCAAGCGCCGCAAACAGCGCATGCGCCGGAAATTTTTATATTGATAACATAGTCTTGCGCGAAATTACGGACAGTCCGTTTTTAATCAAAAATTCTTGGACTACTCCGGTTTCTTGCATGATTGATCCGGAGATTGTCAAAACATATTCAACGCTTCCGACTCCGTTGTCAGCGGATATTGCGGCGGATGCCGTGAGCCTGACGGTTGATAATGCAAACGGTTTTGATGATCCAAACGGTACGGGGACGGCTCGGATGGCAATCGACGGGGAGATCATTGAATATCGAGACATAGTTGGCCCCACATTTCAAAATTTGGCGCGAGGGGCGGAAAAAACCAGCCCAGCGATCCATTTGGCCGGAGCAAATGCCTGGCCGGTTGATGAAAGCGCTCATCTCGGATGCGAAGAGTATATAGACAGTTCGGGAAACAATATTCATCTTAGATCTTTTACCAATCTTTGCCGCGAAGATCGGGTAGGATGCACAGAAATGTTTAAAACTTATAATTCCCGTTCAATATATCCGCAAACTATCAAGGGCGAAACAATTAACAAAGATTCGCGCGAATTAGTGGTGGACAATCCGAAATTATACTGCGATGTAAGTTTTAAAGGCTGTGAGAAAATGGGCCAGCCGGCTTTAGACCAAGTCGGGGCGCCCACTTCCTGGGGCGACACTTATTTAATCAATGATCCGGATCAGTATGACAAGATCGCTTGCGAATCAAAGGAAACAATGTGTTCGGAATTTATAAATAGCTCCGGCGGGACGGTTTATTTCAAAGATCCGAAAGACGCGCTTTGCGAATACCATTCTACTATAAATATCGAAGGGACGATTACCAAGGGATGGTTTAAAAAAGGCGTGGTGCCGGCTTCTATTACTAATCCCCCTTCGCCCGCAGCACCATTAATAGTGAATTATGATAGCGACGGTATCGGCGGCCCCGATTCTTACGCTCATGCGGAATGCATGACCGCGGCCGGTGGCTGGGATCCGACCAAATGGACTTATGCCTGCCCGTCCGATCAAGTGGGGTGCGCTGAATTCGAAAGTTTTGGAGCTGCCGCGCAGTCTTATTACAGCCTGAAGCAAGGAGTGGATTCGTCTTCTTGCATGGGCGTGATTGATCCGGAAATCGGATGCGCGGCGTTTGATGATAAGTCCAATCCGTTCAAAATGATAGATTCAACCGTAATCGGCGGCAATGCGTTCGCGCCGGCCGAGTGTCGAAAATGTTCAATAAAGACCGTGAATAATGATTGCAATGACACTCCCCTGTGCATTCCGGAAAAAGACAATTGTTGCTGCGGAAATAGTCAGGCATTATTGAATAACCCTCCTCCTTTACCTCTAAATAATGTTTACTGCGACGCCAACACCATTTTAAAAGTTAAATTGGATCGGCAGTGCGCCGAATGGCTGGCGTGCCGAACAAGCGTGGAAAAAATTGATTCCAAAGGCAATAAGATGAAAATGTGCACCAGCCGCCAGGCGTGCACCTTAGCGGGCGATGGAGAGGAATGCGATTCGGCCGGCTGGGTAGCTAATCCGGCAGGAAATCGGACAAATGTTACGGACTATGATATGCGTAGCGGCTATTTCAAAGCCGGAAAGACATGGGGTCCGCCTTTGGGACCCATCCAAGGATATTATTCATACTCGGCAATGTCGCAGACAAAAAGCGGGAAATGTTCTATAGCGGCTACGATTTGCAGTATAGACACTGATTGCCTCTCGCCACAAACTTGCGTTAATCCGGCCATCGCCTTTGAAGACGATTTTGAGACATATCAGTCGGGAGAAGCGATTCCGCAGTGTTCGTCTGACGCAAGTATTAAATGCCCCTTAGGAACAGACGCTGAATGCAAGCCGCCTACCGCAACTAAGGATGCAGGAATTTGTTTGAATTATTGGCCGACCGGATCAGCAAAAGCCACGAATAAAGAATTCAAATTCGGCGGACAGTCATTGCTTGTCACGGAGTCTGTGGCTGGTGCGATTATTTCTAAAAATATTCCAGTTGTTGCCGGTCGTCAATACGCGCTTACCGTGTGGTTGAACACCAAAGACCTTGTTAATGCTGGAAATAGTTTAAGGGTAGAGGTGTATCCCACAACTCCGCCTACGCCTACCAGTGTGAGTCAAAATCAGGGATCTGGTTGGAAAAAATATATCGTTGCATTTAATGCTTCTGGTAATAATGTGAACATAAGAATATATATGACTGGCGCCATCGCCGCCGGCTCCAAAGGCTATGTTGATATGATTTCTTTGGCGCCGGTTTTGCAGATTCAAAATCCGATTGACGCAACGACATTGCCGTCAAATTACGCGATTAACGCGAGTCCCGCCTATGCGGAGCGATCTTGCCGGATTTATGCTAAGCCGGATGCCCTTACCTGCAATTACCGCGAAAGAAATACGGGCCGGCAGATCCAGGGCTTGAGAGGATTTTGCGCTGAATTTGATCCCAAGAATCCGGAATACTGCCTGCAATGGTGGCCCATTGATTTGATCAGCGGAGAAGATATCGGCAAATTTTGATAAATTCCAAATTCCAAGCACCAAATCACAAATAATTTCCAATTGTTTGAAATTTGATTATTGGGATTTATTTGGAATTTGGGATTTGATATTTGGAATTTTTTAATTATTGTTTGTGTCAAAATATTTGCAATATAAAAAAATTATCATCACTATTCTTGTTGTTTTAACAATAAGCGGGAGCTTTTTCGCGTTTTCGCAGAAAGTTTTTGGCCAGGGGGTAACCATTGATGCCGCGGATGTTGTGAAAAATATTGAAAAGCCGATTCGAAAAGAGGCGGAGAAGACTTACGCTCAAATAGCGGCTACTATTTTCAAAAATACCCTTTCCCAATTTTTAAACAAAATTGCCTATGATATGGCGGTGGTCGTGGCCACGGGCGCGCCCGGTCAAAAATCTTTGATTTTTGACGATCCGAATTATTTCTTGAATCTGGGAGACGCGGTAATGGGCAATGCCGTAGACGAGATAGCGCGAGGCAGCGGCTTTACCAATATATTGGGTACGACCAGTCTTTGCGAACCGGCTGATCTCACCGCCAAGGTGAATCTGCTTCTTTCTTTTAAAAAACCAACCGAGCCGGCAATGCCCCGCTGCTCTTTATCTCAAATGAAAAAAAGTCTGGCCGAATCGGCCAATTCTTTGACTAATTCTTTCAGTTTGCAGAATCTTTCTTTGCGCTTTGAGATGGGAGATCTGGGGGAAGCGCGCAATAGCTTGCGCAAAGCGCTAATGGTGGAAAAGTATCTAAGCTCTGGAGCCGGCATTGACGGTGATTTATCGAATATTTTAAAGAATCTTGAAGACATTTCCGATGAGGCAGCTAAGCTTATCCAAGGAATTTATCAGAAACCGATAGACGAAAGACAAGCCGCGGCCGACGGAGAGCTCGAGGGCTTAAGCAATTTAATGGTGCGCTTGAATCAATCGCAGAATTTAATAAACGAGCTTTCGGGATTGATTGTTTATTGCAATTCTTCCGCGGTTAACTGCACTGAAACTTCAGCCGCGGGAATGTGCGGTAAATTTATAAGCGGAACTCAGCTGAATTGTTCGGCCGCGGTCCAGGCGGCGCGAACTTATTTGGATCAATTTCAGAGGTTGCAGACCGAATTGGCCGACGGAGTGAATAATTTTTATACCGGTGTTTTGGAAAAAGCTTTTACGGTGCCGGACGCAAACGATCCAAAAGATATTGCCAATGCTTTTAATCGCGAATCTAATCCGATGGGCCAATATTTTCTTATTAAAGAAGCCAAAGACAGGGATATAAGCATAAAGGTAGAAAATGAAAAATTGCTTCAGCGAATCAGTAAGGATTGCGAGCCGAAAAAAGATCCGGTCTCCGGAATGAATGTTTTGCCTTCATCCGCCGCGTGCGGCCTTTTTAATTTCGCAATGTCAAAAGCGACCGTGAGTGAAGGAAGTTTCACCGGAATTTTTTCCCAAGCCATGAGCATATTCACCAATACTTTGGCCGGCAAGCTGATGCAAACCTGGTTTGAAAAAGGCGCGGCCAATCTTTACGACAAGGGTAAAGGAAAAAGCAATTCCAGCCCGGCCGATTTGGCGGCCGGGAATCAGCCGCGCGGCAAGAGCGCGGCCCAGGAAAAATTTTTGACCCTCCTGCAATCAAATTTTACCGCCGGCGGGCCATTTGAAGTTCTAAAAGAACTTACCGTATGCCCGGAAAAAGGAGCCGGTCCGAATAATTGTTCAATTGATCAGGATTTCGGCCAAGCGATTATTGAACGATTAACGCTCAAAGAAGCGATGGACAAAAATCTTTTAAATCCGAAAAAGCCTTTCGGTTATATCAGAAGCGGAGGCATCTTGGCGGAACCGTCTTACATTAATGGATATCCGTACCGCAGCATGATTATTTTGCGCAAATTCAGGATCATCCCCATAGGATGGGAAATAGCGGCTGAATGGATTAAGAATCCCAATAAAAATACCGCTCAAATATCATATACTCTCAAACAGGTGGTTGATTGTTATGAAAATGGTCCGGATTGCTCGTTTATTACTCCCAATCCCAACGATGTTGATCCCAATCCGTTTTATCATTTGGTGGATCCGGGCTGGGTCTTTCTTGAACAGCCGGCTTTTTGCAAAAAACAGGGAGCGGGTGAGAAAATTTTAGCGGAAGAATCTTTTTGCAGCCAGCCGGATACAGCCGGCGGATCTTGTTTGGAGTATTCCCGCAATGTGTACCGCCAGGAATATTGCGCGGACGAACAAACTTGTCTTCTGAAAAACGATGACGGATCGTGCCGATTTTACGGCTATTGCTCCGAAGATACTCCATTTTGGAGATTAGGCGGCGCAAGTTGCAATCAAGAATACAATTCCTGCCAAACATTCGGCAATAAAGAAGGCGAGGATGTTTCATACTTGGAACACAGCATATCAAACAGCGGGTGCAATGCGGGCAACGCTGGCTGCCAATGGTATTGCGAAGAGGCGCCGCTCGTCTGTTCCGGAGGAAACAAAAATGGAGACCCCTGCTCTGACAGCAATGATTGCAAAGATTCTGCCGGTAAAGCGGACGGAGTCTGCCGCCCGACTGATTTATGGAAATGCCAAGGGAAAAATTTAATTGCCAATCCGAGCGTGGAAAATAATATAATCGGTTGGACCGGTTTTGGCTTAGGAAATAATAATCCCATTACGACATTCGGTCATGAAAGCTTTGCCAGCTTAGGGTCTGAAAGTTTGGGCGGCGAAAGCGGATTTTACAGCGATAGATTTTCAACCTCGGCTGTTTGTACGGGCGGTTCAAATGACGGCGCAATTTGTACGGCGGATACTGATTGTCTTGGCGGCGGAGTTTGCAAAAACGGCGAAACAATAGACGCGTCCGTTTGGGTAAATATTAGCGCTCTTTCTGCCACCACCAATTCAGGCGCGGGTATTAGGATCAAAGCTTATAACGCAGCCAATACTCAAGTCCAATTTTTTGAAAGCGAGCGAATTACCGAGCTCAGCGCGTGGAAGCCTGTGCATATTTCAGCGCCAATAACCGACATAACGGCAAACAGTTTTATATTGGAAGTCGTTTCTTATGGATTAAACACAAACGCGCTATTTGATGATATGGGACTATTCAGAGGCAACCGCATTTCTTTTGATAAGGATGTCAAGCAATGCGATGCCAAAAATGCCGGATGCCGTGAATTTTTGCGCACTGTTAATGGCGCGAATTTGGCATTTAATCCGGGCTTTGAAATTGAAGAAAAATATTACACCGAATCGCCGATCCATGGTTCCGGCTGGTACGGATGGCATTCGTATGCCTCAACAACGGCAGCGCGCGATGAATCTGTTAAAAGATCGGGTAAAGCGTCGTTGAGAATAAATGCGGCCGGCCTATCCCTAATTAGTCCGGAAACGGCCGGTCCCGGATATTATAGCTTATCCGATGGTTATATTTATGAAGAGTATAAATATATGCCGGAAGATTCTTACACTTTTTCCATTTACGCGAAGGCGCAGACGGCGTGTACGGATTGTTTAAATTTAATCGGAGATTGCAGAGTTGGAAATCTAGGCGAATCTGGACAAGGATTTTCTCTGACCACTTCGTGGGAACGCTATTCGTTTGATTATTCAAAAAATCGTACCGTAGGCGGAGACGGAGATTATTGCCGATTTTATGTTCAATTGAGCGCCAATAATATTTATTGGATCGATGACGCTAAATTGGAAATTCCGCCAATGGCGGGACAATCCGGCGTTCAAGCAACAAATCATAAAGATTACGGCAGTGAAAAAATATTTTTGAATGATACGCGGCTGGCTTGCGATTTGGAGGAAGTGGGATGTGAATTGTATACGCCGGTTGACGGCAATATTGGGATTCCGGCCGTGGCCAAGACAGGCGATCAATGCCCGGTCGAGTGCGTCGGTTATGAAGCTTATCACGAAATCCCGAGCTATTTTGATCCCATTGAGGACGCGGCGCTGGAAGTTATTTTTCCAAACCTCATCCCCAGAACCGCTACTCAATGTACCGCTTCAGCCGCGGGCTGCGAAGAATTTACCAATTTGGATACCGTATCTTCCGGCGGCGAAGCCAAGGAATACTTCACCTATCTTCGCCAATGCGCCAAGCCCGGCACCACCGATGAAG
>SCPX01000040.1 GCA_004298615.1 Patescibacteria group bacterium
GGGGCGACACGCTCGCCGTTTCTTTGAAAGTGAAAAATGCCGGCGATCAAATAATCCGCGATGTTGCGGGGCAGCTTGCGATTGATTCAACCGCGATTGACTGGCAAAATATCCGATGGACCATACCGGGAAAACTTATTTCCGCAAAAAACGGCAGCCAAAAAATCCTTTCCTGGACCAAGGATGAATTTCCGGATCTTTTAGAATTATCTCCCGGGAAAGAAACCATTCTCTCGGCAACGCTGCCCATTATTGAACGCCCACCCAAAAATGTTTCAACCAAGGATCTTGTCATCACTGTGGAAGGCCAAGCCGTCTCAAAAAATATCGTCGATCTGGAAGGCGTTGAAATCAAGTCGGATGCCTCCCCGATTGAAATGCGCATTACCACGCAGGTACAGCTCCGCCCCGAAGCGCGATATACGGATGACGAATATCAGCCGCTTGGCACCGGGCCTGTTCCGCCCGAAGCCGGTAAGACGACCACCTATCAAATCCAATGGTATCTTTCCAACGCTTCCAATGAAGTGACGGACGCAAAAATCACGACTACTCTGCCGCAAAATGTTTTTTGGAAAGGCGGAGAGACGGGGAGCGGCACTCTGTCTTTTGATCCGGCCACGCGCGAAGTCGCCTGGACCATCAATCGCGTGCCGGCCCGTTCCGGCCTTGATCTGTCCGGACTCTCGGCCAATTTCACGGTTTCCATCACTCCGAAAGAATCGGAAATCGGAAGTACTGTCACTCTCACCGAACAAACGGCTCTGGAAGCGCTGGATGGATTCACCAACCAAATCATCCAGAAAAAATTTGATGTGCTGACCACCGATATCCCGACCGATCCCAAATACACGGGACAAGGAAAAGTGATCGCGTCAACGGCGGCGAATACAAACAGCGAAGATAATAGTAATTCCGCAAACGATAATATAAATCAATCTCAATAATTTTACAATTTTCAATTATTAATTTTCATTAAATTTTCAATGAAATAATTTTTAAAATTGAAACTTTGAAAATTGATTAGAAATTGTAAAATTGGAAATTGAAAATTAGTTATGTCTTTTAAATTATTGCGAAAATCTAAAAATAGCCGCGCCCGGCGCGGTGTTTTAAAAACCGCTCATGGGGAAATCCAGACTCCTTTTTTTATGCCGATTGCCACCAAGGGCAGCATCAAAGCCTTGGACAGCTCTGACATAAAAAATCTTGGCGCAGAAATTATTTTATCAAATACCTATCATCTTTATTTACGCCCGGGGATTAAAGTGTTGCAAAAATTCGGCGGGCTGCATAAATTTATGAATTGGCCGGGACCGATTCTCACGGACTCTGGCGGATTTCAAGTATTTTCTTTAGGCGCCCGAATGGAGGAAAAAAACGGCTCTGATTCGTGGGTGCGGCTTTCCGAGCGCGGCGTGGAATTCCGTTCGCACATTGACGGCGCCAAACACATCCTCGCGCCGGAAAAGGCCATTCAGATTCAAGCCGCCATCGGCTCCGATATTATGATGGTTTTGGATGAGTGCCCATCGGCGCTCGCTACTCCCGAATATTTAAAAGATTCACTGGAACTCACCACCCGCTGGGCAAAAAGATGCAAAGACAAAAAAGAAAAACTAAGCAGGAAAAATAAAAAACTCTCAAAGTCGCTTCTCTTTGCGATCGTTCAAGGCGGCACCAACTCCAAACTCCGCGCCATAAGCGCGAGGCAGCTTATCAATGTCGGCTTTGACGGCTATGCTCTGGGGGGTCTGGCCGTAGGCGAACCGGTCAAAGCAATGCTAAAAACACTTGACACCACCGTCCCCAATCTTCCAGAAAACAAACCGCGATATCTTATGGGCGTTGGCTACCCCGAGCAAATCGCCGAAGCGGTCAAAAGAGGCATTGATATGTTTGACTGCGTCCTGCCCACGCGCAACGCCCGGCACGGCGTAATATTTGCCGATCTCAAAGTTTCAAAAACTCTGAAAGTTTCGTATAATATAATAAGGATCAAACAAACCAAATACGCCAAGGATACTAAACCGCTTGACTCTTCCTGCCAATGTCCCACTTGTCAAAACTACTCCAGGGGCTATCTTCGCCACCTCTTCTCGGCCCAAGAACCGCTGTCCCTCCGCCTCGCCACTATTCATAATGTAAACTTCTATCTGGAGCTGATGAGGCAAATTAGAAATAATTTATAAATTTACAATTATTTTTAACAATAATAAATTTATGCAACGCATTGCTCAAATTTGGAAAAATAATACTTACAAATTCGCCATTGGATTAGCGCTTTTGACGGCCGTGTTTTCCGGCGTGAATAATTTTATTACCAAAATTGCCGTGACGGCCGTGAAAGATCCGGTCGTTTTCACGACATTAAAAAACGCTATTGTGGCCGCGTTTATTATCGGCATTATTATTGTTTGGAAAAAAAGAAGCGAACTGGCGAATTTGACGACCAAACAAAAACGGTTGCTTATTTTAATCGGCATTATTGGCGGCAGCATTCCTTTTATTCTTTATTTTTCGGGTTTAAAACAAACCTCGGCGCTCAACGCATCGCTTATTCATAAAACGCTTTTTGTCTGGGTGGCGATAATGGCCGTGCCGATTTTGAAAGAAAAAATCGGCTGGCTGCAATTCGCGGCTATGGGGCTGCTTTTTGGCGGCACAATCGCGGTCGGCGGATTTGAAGGATTTATATTAAATACCGAAGAACTGATGATTTTAGGCGCGACGCTTTTTTGGGCTGTGGAAAATATTATCGCCAAAATGATTTTAAAAGATGTTTCCAGTATTCTTTTGGCCGGCGCCAGAATGGTTTTGGGCTCCATTATTCTTTTTGCGGTTGTATTGTTTCAAAACAAAGCGCAAATGATGACCGGATTAACCGCGATTCAATGGGGTTGGACGCTTCTTACTTCTGTTATTTTGCTGGGCTATGTTCTTTCGTGGTACACAGCCCTCAAATACGCTCCGGCTACAGTGGTGGCCAGCTTGCTGGTGCCGGCTACCCTAATCACCAACATCTTAACGGCAATATTCGTGACGCACACAATGCCGAATATTCAAATCATTAGCAATTTGCTTCTTGCCGCAGGAGCAATATTGTTAATATACGCAGTAGCTAAACGGCAAAAAGCATATCTGTTTCAAGTTTCATGATATAAGTTTCATGTTTTATGGACGGCCTTGCCCGTTGCACCCGCTACGCTTTCGCGCCCAATCGCCTGCATCTTTGCGGCCCGGACAAGTCAAGCGAAATTTACGCGTATTTGTCCGAAGGCGAAACGGACAAAGGACTGCAAATTCTTTTGAGCCAATTCAAAACAATGTATCCGTATTTGCGGCAAATCGCCCTTTCCAATAAAATAAAAGATCCTCTGGACGAGAAAGTGGTGGAAGCGTATTGGATCGGCAACAAGCTCTTGGAAAATGTTTCTCCGCGTTCTTTTTACCGCCACTCCATTGAAGATCAAATGTTTCACAAAAAGCTTGATAAAAAATCTTTCCGTATCCTGGAATCAAAAATAGGCCAAAACGCGCTGATGCACCATTCTTTTCATGTTTTAAATATAATGAAAAGAACCGGCTATAGCGAGCGCGAGCACACCATAGAAAGTATGGATGCTTGCCGGATTTCCTGGGGAAAGGTTGTTAAAATCATCGGACCTTTTATTGATGTTAAATACTCGCCTCTTATTTTAAAAAACAACAAGATTATTTTCGGATCTCCCACTGTCAAACGAATAGCGCGGCGGCTGGGCGATGACGGCACTTTTGACGATCTGAAAATAGGCGATACCATTTCAATGCACTGGGACTGGCCTTGCGAGGTCTTAACTCCAGCCCAAACCAAACGGCTGGAACACTACACAAAACTAAGCATAAATCTGGCCAATCGAACATTGTAAACTACCAAAGCATTATTAATAAGAATAATTGAAAATAATTGTTTATGAACCAAAAAAAAGACGGCCTGTCGCCAAGACAAGCCGTTAAGTGGTGATATAAAATAATAATTTATATCATGATCCCGAGCTGGGAAGCTCCATGTTTAAGGGTTTCAATGTCTGCACTCTCTAAAATCAAACTTAATACTTTTCTCTCTTCATCATTTTTACAAACCTGCGCCACTATCTCTGACCCCATAATTTTTTTGACGATCGAATTATGATCAATCGACCGTGTCAAAAGGTTACCGCTACTTCTTCTTCGCATTTGTGTATGGACAACCGCGGCAAGTGCGCCAGCTCCTACTGCTAATAAAACTCCTATCGGATTAAGTTTATCCTTACTGCTCATGAGACACCTCCTTGTTGTTGGTTATTATCAAAGGTACTGCGCCCTATACTAACATATAATTAAAAAAACTTCAATCCCATTATGAAACTGTCACTAAGAGTAAAACCGCGGGCGAAGGTGGAGAAAGTGGAGGAAAAAGACGGTGGTTTGATTGTATTCGTAAAAGCGGAAGCGAAGGAAGGAAAGGCGAATAAGGCCGTGACAAAAGCGCTGGCGGAGCATTTTGGAGTGACACCATCGCGTGTTCGGCTTATCTCCGGTGCGCGAAGCAAAACCAAACTTTTTGAAATTTTATAAAATATCATTCTCATATTCTTGAGAATGTTAGAATGTTATTCGTGTGGTATAATGACATCATTATTGGATAATTTTTGTAATAATTGCATTATGAAAAGAGGGCAACCAAACTTTGAAATCGGAGATAAAGCGCATATTCCGGATAATGATATGCCGGGATGGATTCAGGCGCTGCGAGAAGGAGGACTGACAGACGAAGAAATAGACAAAATGTTTATTCGGCTGAATAAAGAATATGCGAAGCAAAAAGGAGCCGATGTTGTGGAACAAGAATTGAAAAATATAGAAGATGAATTCATCGCAAAAAGCGGCCGATATTTGAATGAAGACGAGAAAGAATATTTCAAAAAGGGTATTCGGGAGCGTTTGGGAATACAAGACGCCAAACAATAACGAGGTATAGATATTCCAAACTGCCTTGGGTGGATGAAAATATCGGCCAATCTCTAATTCGCGCGAATAGGCGAATAGATTAATGAATTATGAAAATATTTGTTTTTGGCAATCCTGATTTGGCGGGTGATAATATAGCTTTACGAATACTGCCCAAATTGCGAAAAAAATTCCCGCTTATTCAATTTATCCACAAAGATCCTTTGGAAAATTGGGTATCGGACAACGAAGATCAATCCGGTCGCAGGTTGATCGATCGTCAAATCTGCGACCAAAAAATTGAGAATAAAAAAATAATTGATTTTAAAGGATGTCGTATATCAGACGATCGTCAGATATACGACAAGAAATTAAACAATGGGAAGAAGATCCATGATAGTATTGTTATTATTGATGCCGTACAAGGAATTATAAAAGTGAGAGTATTTAATGATTTGAGACAATTTATTTCAGTGCATAAGAAATTAACCATGCACGATTTTGATCTTTATGATGAACTGATGCTTCTTCAAAAATTAAAAATACTCCCCAAAATCGCCATTATCGGCATTCCATGGGGAGTGAAAGAAAAAGATATTTGGAAAAGTTTAGTATCTGTTATTTCATCGCTATAACTTACTGCGTAAGCCATTTTACTTTCAGAAAATGCGAGGCGCAAGACATACAAGGGTCGTAAGCGCGGATTAGTTTTTCAATCTCAAGTTCAATCTTTTCTTTGGGCGAATGAGGCAAAAGATCAGAAACGAGCCTCACCACATCCGCTTCAATATTGCACTGATTCTGCCCCGTGGGCACTACAATATCGCCGCCCGTCACAATTCCCTTGTCGTCAATTGACATTTTGTGATACAGGGTCCCCCGCGGCGCTTCAATCACGCCGATCCCCTCTCCTTTTTTGGGAGATTTTTTTATCAACGGCTCCGGCACAATCTTAACCTCTTTAAAAATTTTTATTGACTCATCAATAGAATGCAAAATCTCAATGGCTTGGGCCAGATTATTGCGGTAAATATTGGTGGAGGGAAAAATCGCCAATGCTGACGCCGCTCCTTTTTGCGTTTCTTTGTTAAGGGTTTCTTTGGCAATATTGAGACGGGCGAGACTTCCCACCATAAACGGCTTGCCGTTGTAAAGGTAACAAGTGGCGTGAGTGTAGGATTTGACGATTCTGTCCAGGTGCTTGCGAAAATTTCTTTCCAAAATGCATTCACCGTCGCTGGAACAAATTTGGCCGCGCAAAAAATTAAATTTATCGCTTTT
>SCPX01000041.1 GCA_004298615.1 Patescibacteria group bacterium
GGAAGAGCGATTGAACTCCCGACCGAGAAAGGCCCTGGGATTTTATACGCCGGCGGAGAAATTTTATGAATTAATTACCGGTCAAAAAATTGCGTTGGGTGGTTGAATGCAGCATGGACAAAAATCAAACTCCGTGATAGTATACTTAGGTATTATTATTAACCATTATCATTAATCATTATATGCAAGATCAAAATCAAAACGGAGTAAAATCGGAAGTTTTGGACGCCCTGCTCAAGACCGGGCCGAAAATCCCCAAAGTGGGCGATTTGATAGAGGCGGCGGTCATCAACGTTTCCAAAAACGAAGCGCATCTGGATATTGAAGGAATCGGCACCGGCATGGCGCGCGGACCGGAATTCGTTGACGAATCGGGCGAATATTCCAATCTAAAGCCGGGCGATCGCGTCTGGGCGACAGTACTGGAATTGGAAAACGAAAACGGCGAAATGGAATTATCTTTTCGCGAAGCCGGACATAAAAAAGCCTGGGAACGGCTTTCTGGATATTTGAAAAAAGGCGAAATCGTCAATGCGAGAATCGTGGACGCCAATCGCGGCGGCCTGATGGTAAAGATCGGAAATATTGACGGCTTTCTGCCCGTCTCCCAATTGACTGCCCAGCATTATCCGCGCGTAGAAGGCGGCGACAAAGGAAAAATTCTTGATAAATTGAAAAGCTATGTCAATCAGACTTTCCGCGTCAAAGTGATTGATGTGGATGAAAATGAAAACAAATTGATAATTTCCGAACGGGGCGCTTGGGAAGAGGCGGAAAAAGAAAAAGTTTCGCAATTTAAAACCGGCGACATTGTTGAAGGAAAAGTGGTCGGCGTGGTTGATTTCGGAGCGTTTGTGGAATTCGGGGAACACTTGGAAGGATTAATACACATTTCCGAGCTTTCCTGGGACAGGGTCAATCATCCGCGAGAAATATTGAATGTAGGGCAAACTGTCAAAGCGCAAATTTTGTCCGTGGACGGCACGAAAATTTCTCTTACCTTAAAGAGGCTTAGCGACGATCCTTGGAAAAACATCACGCAAAAATACGCGATCGGCCAAAAAGTAAGCGGCACGATCATCAAACTCAATCCTTTCGGATTGTTCGTTGACCTCAAAGAATCAATCACGGCGCTCTGCCATATTTCGGAAATCCCCGAAGCCACGCCGCAAAATATTTCCACCCTGGCCAAAGAAGGCGATGAACGCGAATTCAGAATCGTGGCCATAGATCCGGAAGGCCGCCGGATCCACCTGTCGCTCAAAGAACCGGCGCCAATTGAAGAAGCCAAAGAAGAAAAAGCAGAACTAAAACAAGAATTGCCCGCCGCGCCAGCCGAGACGGAAGAGATAAAATCAGAATAATCAAATCTTCAGAATCAAATTAACACAAACACAAAACCCGCCAAATCCGGCGGGTTTTGTTATTAATTTGCGTTTTCTATTTCCAAAGTTTTTCCGACTACTCCACTCTGCTTAACCGCCTCCCTACGGTCGCAGGTTGCGCGATCGCACAATGTGCGACCATAATCAGTGATATTAGTCAAAAACAATAAAAATGATACAATGGATCATATCGTACATCAAACGATCGGCAGATGTACGACATTAAATTAACACAAATTAAAAACCAATAGTTTTTATTTCTCTGACGCAATTTTAACACCAAACTTTTTTTCAATTTCTTTTACAATTTCATCCACTGGTCTCTTGTTAACATCAGTCTCCCATCCACCGCCAGGATAAAGTATCTCATGCCAAGCGGTTACTCCATCTTTTTCCCTATTTATCTTAACTTCAACAACTGTTTCTTCTTCGCCTCTTTTAAATAAAATACTTATTTTACTACCATCAATCCACTCGGCTTTTTGCGGTTTAAATTTACCAGCATCTTTTCGATCTTTTATTTCTTCATCATGTCGCTGAAACTCTTGCCGCATTTCTTCTATTTGTCTAGTTGTTGGTTGTAAAATTTTATTCTTGTATTTTGCTCCGCCTTCTATTAGCTCTTCATCAGAAACGGCTCTTGTTTTGTCAATGGTTAATTCCCGGATTTTAGAGTCAAATGCTTTTTTAAACCCTCGATCCGCTTTATCTCTATTAATGCCATCATCAAAATCGTAAACCTCAGATATTATATTTGGCTTTTCTTCAGCTAATTTCAAAAACCAGTCGGGGATATTATTTTCATTTACATTTTCAACGGCACTTATTAATGCGTTTATAATATCTTGATCGTATATCATGCCGCCATATCGTCTTGATTGGATATAATAATCTTGAACAATATTAATTGCTTCTCTCCCACCCTCAGGAGTATTAACAACCCGTTTCAATTGATTTTTGGCTTCTTTTTTTAGCTCCCCATGCGAGGCATCAATTATTTCTTTCAATATATGCACAGATGTCAGATCTGGCATAATTTCATTGATAACTTCTCTAGCTATTGATGCTATCTTAGAATTCTTATTATCTAAATTTTGCAAATCTTTCTTATAATCATCATTAAAAACCAAACTAATTCTGCTCATAAGCTCATTTCTGTCAAAAGAATGAGGCACTGTATCCTTCCATAATCTTAAAAACTCTTCCTTGTTGCGAATAAAACCATAATCAAAACCAAGTCCCACTTCCTTATCCCTTTTATAAACCAAAGGACTGGAGTATGATTCAAGAATCTTTATTTTTTCTTGTGTCTCTAATTGTTTTTCCGCATCATAATAATTTCTTGCTTCCCCAGTTTTTATTTTCTCCTGCATTTCTAAGGCCTCTTTTTGAGCATCATCTTCTGAATAATGATTATATTGTTCTGGTGATTTTGGCATATTTTTTTAAAAATTAATTTTAATTCCTTCTTTTTAAGTATACCCCCCCCCGATGAAATTTGTCAAACTGATTTATCCACAATTGGCCAAAAGACAAACAAACACCTTTTCACCCAAAACAACGCTATATTCAACCCGACAACAAGTCGCACATTTGACGATCGCACCATCTGCGACTATAATGTAAACAACTACAAATAGATTATTTGGGATTATTTTCTAAAATTTTTTGGATTAACTTTTTAATTAATTATTAGTAAATTATGAAAGGCGAAAACCGATTAAAAATTTTTGAACTTTTGAAAAATTCGATATTGGCCGTTGATGAGGTATTTTTTGTGTTTTCTCTTCCCTACGGATCGTCGTTTCACAAAATTGAATCGTCCTTGAGAAAATATCGGGAAAAGCGCGATATTTATATGCGCCAGATGCGCGAAAACAAAGAAAATCAAAACCGATTTAAACATTTTATTTACCATCTCCGCAAAGAGGGTTTGGTTGAAAATGTCAAAAAAGATACAGGAATGTTCGTTAAAATTACTTCGGCCGGAGAAAAACTACTTTCCAAACTGCGCCAAAGAAAAGATCAGGGCTTGCCGGAAAAAACATACCCCGTCTTGGAAAAAGATGAATTAAAAATCATTATTTTTGATGTTCCGGAAAAAGAAAAAAGAAAACGGGCCTGGCTGCGTTCGGTTCTGCGCAATCTGGAATTTACCATGATTCAAAAAAGCGTTTGGAGCGGAAAAACAAAACTGCCGCAAGAATTTATTAATCAGTTGCATAAATTAAACCTTCTATCCTATGTTGAAATATTTACAATCAGCAAAACCGGAACATTGAAAAAACTTAAAACATAAACCTCATAGCCGCAGGTTGCACGATCGCACAATCTGCGACCAAGAAATATTTATTAACTCTTAGTATCTCTAGTATTTCATCCTATCCAAGCGTCGTACATCAAACGATCGGCTGATATACGACATCTTAAAATTCTTTATTTTCTTGCCTGCGCTTGGATGGATGTTTCCAATCGTTCAACTATTTTTTTCATCTCCCCGTCCACTTCTTCGGAAGTAAGGGTGCGGTCGGATGATTGAAAAACCAAATGAAGCGCCAGAGATTTTTTGTCCTTGCCGATTTTTTTCTCATCTTCAAAATAATCAAAAAGTTCCGCTTCGGCGAGCAATGAGGAAGTTTGTTTTATTTCGTCCGTCACTGATTTGTAAGTTACGGATTTTTCAACCACTATCGCCAAATCACGCGTTGAAGCGGGAAATTCGCTGATTTTTTTGTATTGCCGGCGGGTGGTGGCGATTTCCAAAAACTTAGTTAAAGATATTTCAAAAAAAGAGGATGAAGCGGGAATTTTAAAAAGCTCACGCGCCCGATTATCAATTAAACCGCAAAATCCTATTTGTTTAAATTCGCCATTCGCGTCTTTGGCCGATATGGCGGTTTTTGAACCGTTAACTGACCATTGAAAATCGTTTGCTTCAATATTAAGCCGCCTGCCCAATGCTTCAATCACGCCTTTGATTTCCCTAAAATTATCCATTGCGGATTTTTCCGCGTCAATCAAAATGCCGGCCAGCATTTTTTGTTCATCCGGAAGATTTTCAAAACTTGGCAAAAAGATTCTTCCGATTTCAAAAATCCTCACTTCCGGGAAATTATTAAAATTCTTTTCTCCGGCTTCGTAAAGGCGGGGCATCAGGCTGGTTCGCAAGTATTCCTGGTCCGGATTGATCGGATTAGCCACTTGAAAATGATCGGCCGTCTTGAAGCCTGTCAATTCGGCATACCTTTCACCATAAAAAGAATAAAGCAGGCATTCGGAAAATCCGGCGCAGATCAAAACATCTTTAACGTTGCGAATATCACTTATTGATTTTGCAATGCTTATTTCTTGCCGCCGCGCGCGAATATTATTCTGAACAGTCGAATCGTTGCCAGAAATCGTCGGTGTTATTTTTCCATAGCCGCTTATTCTTCCGATTTCTTCCGCGATGTCTTCCGGAATTTTAATGTCGTTTCGCCAGGACGGGACTTGTATCTTGAAACCTGTATCTTGTATCTTAAAATCAGTGAAGCCAAGCGAGGCGAGAATTGTTTTTATCTCGTTAGCGTAAATTTCTTTGCCTAAGCGATTTGAGATGAATTCGGCCGATGTTTTGATGTTGCGCGGTTTTGGGGTTTTGCCAATATCGTATAATTTCGGATCACGCGTTCCGCCTGCGATTTGCTCTATCATTTCCACCGCCCGTCCAAGCGCTTGCTCAATGCGCAAAGCGTCTATGCCGCGCTCAAAACGGTAAGAACTGTCTGATTTCAGATTCAAGGTCTTGCTTGTCTTGCGCACCGCGGCCGGATCAAATTGCGCTGCTTCCAAGATAATATTTTTTGTGCCTTGCTCAACGGCGGAATCCCGACCGCCCATAATTCCGGCGATCGCGATCGGTCGTTCCGCGTCCGCAATCACCAGCATTTCCTGATTTAACTCATAAACCTTGTTATCCAGCGCGACAATTCTCTCGCCAGCTCTGGCTTTTCGGACAATAATTAACTTTTCACTTTGCACACTTGAAATCTTATCCGCATCAAAGGCGTGGAGCGGCTGCCCCAATTCCATCATCACATAATTCGTTATGTCAACAATATTGTTTATGGGCCGGATGCCGATCGCAAGCAGACGATTTTTCATCCATTGTGGCGATTCGCCGACTTTGACATCATAAACAATATGGGCGCTGTATTTAGGACATAACTTTTTATCCTCTACCCGAACGGATAGATTCATTTTTGGTCCTTGATATTTTTTAATACTTGATACAGGATTCTTTTTTATTGAAAATTCCGGATGCGGCAATGATTTTTTCTTAAATATAGCACTCACTTCCCGCGCCAGCCCGCGGATGGACAAACAGTCGCCGCGATTGGGCGTGATGTCCAGATCAAAAATAATCTCATCAAGTCCCAGCGCCTCAACCAGCGGTGTGCCGATTTTCAAATCTTGGCTTAAAATATAAATGCCGGCCGCATCCTCGGCCAGACCCAGCTCTTTTGCCGAACAAAGCATTCCTTCCGATTCCACATCGCGGATTTTCCGCCTTTCGATCGCCATTCCGTTGGGCAAAACCGCGCCGATCAAAGCCACCGGCACAATTTGTCCGACAGCGATATTGGAAGCGCCGCAAACGATAGTAAGATCTTGCATCTTGGATCTTGCATCTTGGATCTTAAGTTGCGAGTTGCGAGATGCGGGCTGCGAGATGCGAACTTTAGCAATTTGGAGTTTGTCCGCAAAGGGATGTTTTTGAATTTCCAAAATTTGTCCCACCACCACTTTATCAAACCGCGCCAGCTCCTCCGGCGTCCGTCGGCTGGTATGCTCCACTTCGCTCCCCGACAATGTCAGCGCTTCCGCGATCTTTTCCGGAGTCGCGTTAATTTTGATAAATTCATTTAACCAAGATAATGGCAGTTTCATACTAAAATTGTTTTATAAATCTCAAATCTCCCGAATACAGCAATCTTATATCGTCAATTCCGTAATACACCATCACCATCCGGTCAATACCGAAACCGAAAGCGAATCCGGAATAAATTTTCGGATCAACTCCCATATTATTCAAAACCTCCGGATGAATCATCCCGGAGCCGGCCGATTCCAGCCAGCCGGAGTGTTTGCACACCGAGCATCCTTTTTGATTGCAAAAAATGCAGGAAATATCAATCTCCATTCCGGGCTCAACAAACGGAAAAAAATGCGGGCGAACGCGCAGTTTAATATCCTTATCATAATACATCCGTGCGAAAAATTCTTTAATCGTGCCGATAAGATCACTGACACGAATATTTTTATCAACTACAAAGCCCTCTAATTGATTAAAGGTGGTTTCATGCGAAGCGTCCGTGGCTTCGTGCCGGAATACCCGTCCCGGTGAAATAATCCGCACCGGCGGCTTACGATCCTTCATTGCGCGAATTTGCGCGGTTGAAGTATGCGTCCGTAATAATAATCTTGTATCTTGTATCTTGTATCTTGTATCATTTGATTGATGTTTTAAGCTCCATGATTCAGGATTCATGACATAATAGGTGTCCTGTATATCCCTGGCCGGATGATCCTTGGGGGTATTCAAAGCGTCAAAATTGTAAAATTCATTATCTACCTCCCGCTCATCCACCGTTTCAAATCCCAAGCGGGTAAAAATATCCTCCGCCCGATCCATAAATTGGGAAATCGGGTGCGCTGTTCCGCGACCAACGGGCTTGCCGGGCAAAGATCTGTCAAAATATTTTTCCGATTCTTTTTGCGCTTCATCGGCCAATTCGCTCCGGCGGCGATTTACCAAATCTTCAATATATTTTTTCAGCTCCTGAATTTCCGGCCCAATTTTTCTTTTTTCTTCCACCGGCAAATCTTTCAGCTGCCGCAAAAGCTTCACCACTTCCCCGTCTCCTCTGGCCAGATACTTTTTTTCCACCACAAATAATTCGTCCGCGGTTTTGACGGATTTAATTTCGTTTTCAGAATCTTGATTAAGTTTTTTAATGTCAATCATAAGCGAAATGATTTATTCCGCGATGTATTTTTCTCTTGACAAGAAAAACATCTCCATTGCCCCGAACAAGAGCGCCATGACTATCATATTCCAGAATCTGAAAAGATCCGCGGCTTGGAGAAGCAGCGCTGCGACCATCACGATCGCGAACCAAATTCCTTGCCGCAATGCGATGGCCAAATGGGAAAACAAAACTTTGTTTTTGAAAAAATACGCGCGCGACCAAAATCCCAAAAGCGAAGCCGTGCCGGCGGCGGCGATAAATAAACTGGCGTAAAAAAATATTATCCCGACAATTCCCGAAGTTTCCGGATCAATCTTAAAAATCACAAAAAGCCAGGAGATCCAGCCGAGAATCGTCCCAATCCCCATCCCGGTTAAAAATTGAGTCAATGGCATAAATTAAAAATGGACAAAAAATGATTAAACTTTTATTTTTATTCCGGTTCGTTTTATTTCTTGAGTGAGCGAAGAAGGCCTGCGAAAATCTTTTAAAGTCATTCCGATCGGTTCAATGGTTGTTTTTCGCCTGAATATTCTTTTTGACCAAAGATACTGCGTCGCCTGCCATGGATTTTTGAATTTTGGCGAAAGAATGCATAAATCAACATCGCTCCATTGATGTTGCTTTCCTTTGGCATACGACCCGTAAAGAAACACGCGCTGGATTGGAAGCCTGTCGGCTTTAAGCACTTGAATATATTCGTTTATGATTTTTTTCACGCTTTGCGGAATTTGCTTCTCAGCCATAAATATAAATCTTTAGCAATTATCATGTGTTTGCTTGTAAATTCTTTAGTGCATTTTTTGTGAAAAGCAAGCTTAATGTCATCATATCTGGCCGCAATATTAAAAGTTGAGATCGTGCGCAAGTTCCGGGTCTGTTCTTGATCCAAATCTATTCTCGCCAAATCGGCGAGCTTTTCAAGATCATGAATGTACGGCGCTGGTTTTTTAGTTTCCTGAACCGCTAAGCCTTTTAATGCTTTTTCTAAGGCAAGATGACAAAAGAAAAGACAAGCGTCGTAATGCTTGGTTTGGAAAAGAGCCCCGGCAGTCTTCCAATTGCGTTCGGCTGATTTCTTCCAATAATCAATTTGTTGGTTGATGTAATTCATATTGTTAAATATCATAGCATAAACCGACAAACCCGGCAACTCGTATTATGTCTTATTTTTTTATAAATCATTTCTTTATTTTCAATTTTGAACCACGCCAAAAAACGCGAAAATAAGCAAGCAATCGCAAAATCTGAATTTAATCGGCTTGACTTGACCAAAACATTTTTTTGTTCTTCATCCACTTTATCACATTTTTATGGAGGGTGATCGGCAAGACTTTTATTCTGGCGAACTCGTTTTTATCTAAGAGAGCAAAATCAATATGATCTTCTCGGCTTTGACTATGAGTTTTATCAACCGCGCAATCAAATACCAAATTAATCTCATGATGCTTTTGTCCGTCTTCTTTATAGATATTTTCCACCGTCCCCATAAATGAAGCTTTCTTTAGCCGGATATTCAATTCTTCTTTTAATTCTCTTCTCAGGGCGGCGACGGCCGTTTCCCCATATTCAATGTGTCCGCCCGGAAAAAAATAAATGCCGCTTTTTTTGCCAACACACACCAAAATCTTATTGCCGTTCCGGATAACCGCTCTTACGCAAATTTCAAATTGATTTTTATAGTCAGTCATAATATTTTTGTCTTCTATTGTTAAATAATTTTTTTATTAAAACCTACGACAATTTCCTAAATTCGCAGATTTTGGCGAAATCGCAGAATTTGCATTTCATTGGATCAGGCAATGCCGGAAATTCGCTTTGCCGGATCGCCTCTATGGTGTCCGTAATTTTATTCTTTATTTTTTCCAAGTCCGCCGCTTCCCCGAGAAATGATACTTTCGTATTATTGCTGAAATAGTAATATGATAAGACCTCCGGCTCGGCTTTCAAAACATCCAGACTGGCGATTTGATAAATAAAAAGTTGTTCTTTATCTTCGGAAGAAATTTTCCCGTCTTCTTTGGGCCGGCCCGTCTTATAATCTATAATCTCAATTTTTCCTGACGGTAATTTGTCTATGCGGTCAATCACGCCTTTTAAAGTATATTCGCCGATTTTCAAATGAAAGGCTTTTTCTAAAGCATCCGGCACAGTCCACGCCCCATTATTTTTCTCGTAAAAATCTTTTAGAATTTCTTTGCCCTTTTTATAATAATCATCATGATGCGTTTTTGATTCATACCAATCGCCGATCCACGATTCTTCATATATTTTCAAAAGTTCGTCAAAAGACGGAGCTTTGACAATATCGTTCGGCTGATTATTTTGATTGAATAATCCGGCTTGCTCTTTCACATTTAATTCCTGAACTTTGCGGTAAAAAACTTCCAAAGTCTTATGCATTGTTTTTCCAAAACTGAAAGTGTGTTTTCCCTCAACCGGAATTTTTAAAATATGGGCAAAGCGGTATTGGTACGGGCAAGTCTCAAAAGCTCTTAATTGCGTAAAGCTGAACTGCTTTGGCAATGAATCGGGTAATTTTGAACTTTGAATTTTGAACTTTGAACTCTTGTCGTTCGCCTTCATCTCCTCAACCGTCAAATCAATTTTGCTCTTTTTCTCTTTAGCTTTTTCCTTGACAAACCCCAATTCAACCAAAAACCGCGACGGCTTTTTCATTTGCTTTCCTCCATAATCCTCGGCCGCGGTCAAAAATAATCCTTTTTTGGCACGCGTCATCGCCACATACATCAGGCGTCTTTCTTCTTCCAGATGAATGTCGCCCAGGGGCAATATTTCTTTTATTAAAGCATCCGGCAATTCTATCGGGTCTTTGCGCTCAATGGTCGGAAATCGTTTGTCCACCATTTGGACGACAAATACGTATTGAAATTCCAATCCCTTGGCGCCGTGAATGGTCATTATTTTTACCGTGTCCGGTCCGGAATCCTCCGGATTTTCAAGCGATCCCTCGTCGCCGGCCTCCATCGCCAGATCAATGGTTTCCACGAAATTGCGCACCGTGGGCTCGGACGCCGATTCTTCAAACGCTTCAATTTTCTTAAAAAGCTGGCGCAATAAATTTACGAAATTGTAGCTGTCCGGCTTTTTTAAAATTTTCGTCAATAATCCGGAGTCGTTTATAAAATCATAAAGTACGCGGCTGACCGTTTTAGTCCTGGCGGCCGCCGTATGTTTTTCAATCAGATTTAATAAACTGCCGATGATTTTGCGCGAACTTTCGGAAATTGACGGCGATGTTTTGAAAATTTGGCAGGATTCAAAAAGCGACAAGGATTTTTTCCGTCCTTCGTTTAAAATTTTTACCAAATCGTTGTGGTCAATGGCAAAAATTGACGAGGTTAAAAGCCGGTAAAGCGCCGAGGATTCGTGATAATTGTCCAGTAAACGAAAATACGCCAATACATCCATAATCAGAGGTTTGGTAAAAAGTCCGCGCGAAGCCAAAAATTCAAAAGGAATGCCGGCCGCCTCAAAAGCGCGCATAAAAATATCGGCTCCGCTGTTGGAACGGACGAGAACGGCAAAGTCGCTCCAGTGCGAATCTTGTATCTTGGATCTTGTATCTTGGATCTTGTTTTTTGCGTCTTGTGTTTTTGATTGAAGCGATTGATTGTAAAGCCGGAGTATCTTTTCCGCCGCTTGGCGCGCTTCTTGCTCTTGGGTGTTAGCTAAGATATATTCAATAATTCCTATTTCCTTTATTTGCGCTATGAGTTTTTTGGAAATATTTTCAAGGCCGCCGTTTGATTTTTTTTCATTCATCCGCGCTTCCAGTCTATTCGGATTATTCTGCTGAATAAATCCGTAAGAAAGATCAAGAATATTTTGCGTTGACCTGTAATTTTCCGTTAGCAAAATGTCGCGGCTTTTTTGAAAATCTTTTTTAAAAGTAAGGATGTTGGATATTGACGCGCCGCGGAATTTATAGATGGATTGGTCGTCGTCGCCCACGACCGTCAGATTGTTATTTGGTTCGGCCAATAATTTTACCAATTCATACTGCGCCCAATTGGTGTCCTGAAATTCGTCCACTAAAATGTATTTGAACTGCTTGCGGTAAAGCTCCAAGATATTCGGCCTTTCTTTAAATAATTTCAAAGCGTAATTTATCAAATCGCCGAAATCCAGCGCGTTATTTTCCAAAAGAATTTTTTGATAAACATGATAAGCATTGGCCACCTCCGCCAAACGCGCCGTTTCTTGCGCCGCGGATTCATCCGGCGCTATGTCTTTGTCAAGCTTGAGGCTTTCCGCATAAGCCAAATATTCCTTCGGCCCGATCTCTTCGTCTTTGGCTCTGGAAAAATGCCTCAAAAGGGCGTGGATGAACTTTGCAGGATTGCCGAGCGGGCGGTAATAATCCAGATTGAATTTGTCCAGATTTTTGCGAACCAAAAACCATTGTTCCGAGTCGGAGAGCAAACGGAAATTGGTGGGCAGGCCGATATCCAGGCCGTGCAGGCGTAGAATCTTCTCGGCAAAGCTGTGAAAGGTGGAAATCCACAAATCCACATATCCGTACGGTAAAAGCCGGTCCACTCTTTCTTCCATTTCCGCGGACGCTTTTTCCGTAAAAGTGAGAGCCAGAATCTCATCCGGCTTTATTTTCTTTTCCAAGATCAGCCAGGCGATCCGCCTTGTTATCACTGTAGTTTTGCCCGTCCCCGCGCCCGCGATAATCAAAAGCGGCCCGTTTTCATGCGCCACGGCCTCTTTTTGCTCTTTATTCAAAGATTCTAAAATCAGGTTTTTCATTCTTTCATCTTACCAATTATTCGCCAATGTTTCAATTTTGAAAATTTCGTTAATTTAATAAACCCCGCGGTTCGTTTGAATCGCGGGTTATTTTTTATTTTTTTTGTTTTACTCGTCCGCCGTAGCTTTAGCATAGGCGGATCTACCCTCCTTTCAATAATTTGATGTTTTCTATTTTTCCTGACAATTTTATAAATTCGCTGTTTACTCCGTCCATTGAATTCTTGGCATTAGTGACATGACGGGAAAGCACTCCCAACTGTTCGCCGAATTTGCCGGCGTCGTGCTGGACCGCTTTTAGCGTTTCCCATATTTTTTTGCCTTCTTCCTGCAATTTCGCTCCTTCCAGACCGATCATAATTATTTTAAGAAAATAATAAAAATTATTGGGCGACACCAAATATACTTTTTGATTGGCGGCAAAATCGATCACTTCAATCTGATTGGCCGCAATTTCATAATAAACTCCTTCGCTGGGCACATACATTATAGCAAAATCAACAGTGCCTTCCTGCGGCAGAATATATTTCCGGCTGATATCGCCGATGTGTTTTTTCACGGCTCTGACAAATTCGCGCATATTGGACTGTTTCTCATCTTCCGTTTCCGCCCTTGCCGCCCGCTGAAAGCTTTCCATTGGAAATTTTGAATCAATCGGTACCAAGCCGTTATTGGTTTTAATAATCGCGTCCACGGTTTCGCCCTCGCGGAATTTGTATTGCATTTCAAAATAGCCGCGCGGCATCACCTGCTCCAAAAGATCTTTTAAGACTTGTTCGCCCACATTACCGCGCAGTTTGGGACTGCGCAAAAAGTCAGAAAAATCTTTCATTTGCCGGCCTATTTCCTGCATATGGCCCAAATGCTTGTTCACCTCTCCGATGACGCTGGCCGCTTTGTCCAGGCGGTCATTGATCGCCTTGCTCTGCGCCTGAAGATTTTGATCAAGCGCTCCCCGATTCGCCTGCAATTCGTTTTGCATTATTTCCTGCGCTTTTTGGTTCATTTCCAAAAGCTTGGTCACATTGGCCAATGTCTGATCGTTTTCCCGATTGGCTTCAATTTGCCTCAGCCGATTTTGCAAAAACCAAAACAATCCCGCAAAGCCGACAGCAACAATGACTATGATAATAACTGATGATGTGTCCATACTATTTTGAGCATAACACAACATTTTTCATTTGACAACCGAGATATTTTCCGCTAAACTCCAAGCGCAAAGTTCATTTCACCTCAAACCAAAGGAGGCGCGTTATGCCTAACAAAGAATCGACAATTGAAAATCTGGGAGAAGAAATAAAATGTCTTATTGAAAAAGCGACCGGCAAACACAAAGGCAAATGGTTTGTCCATAAGCTGAAAAATTGCGGATTTGGCTTACAGATTAATATAGTGCTTAGGGAAGAGGAGAATCTCGTATATAGCGTTATAGAGAGGAAGCCGGTTTACCGCCGGCCGAAAACCATAACCGTTTCAACCGGTTTCACGGCTAATGATTTTGATTTTTTCCAAAAGTACAAAATACTTCCGCCGCACGAACCGCCATCCTCAATAAAACAGCCGGAAGAAGAAAATCTTCTATTAAGAATAAAGGGGCTGATTATGGGAATACTGGACGGTAAGACCGGATGTTATCAGCAATTAATGCTGCAAAAATACGGGACCAGCATGCGCGTTTATTTAATGGTCGTCCAGGAAGACAATCCCCAATTGATCATCAGGCAAAAAACAATAAGATGCAAAATAAAAAAAATTGGCGCGGATTTCACGGCCTACGACCAAGATTTTCTCCAAAAAAACCGTTTAATCGGATTCTAAACGCCCCGGGCATAACAACGCCATATCGCATCCCTCTGACTAAAAATCAGAGGGATTTTTTTATCCGAAAATTTTTCTGGCGTTTTGATCAGTCGTTTTCTCAATCTCATCAAACGATAAGCCGCGCAAATCCGCGATTGATTGAATTATATTTCCGATAAAAGCCGGTTCGTTTCTTTTGCCGCGATGCGGCTCGGGCGCCAAATACGGCGCGTCAGTTTCAATCAACAGGCGATCCAATGGAGTTTTAACGGCCGCCTCTTGTATGGCTTCAGCCTTTTTCTTAAACGAAACAATGCCGGAAAACGAAATAAAACAGCCGAGATCAAGATATTGCTTGGCGTCAAGCCATGTTCCGGTGAAGCAGTGGATGATAGTGGGTAGTGAGTAGTGTGTAGTTTGTAGTATTTGAGCGGTTTCTTTGTGGGCGTTGCGGCAGTGGATAATTAAAGGCAGTTTTAGATCTTGGGCTAGAGCGATTTGCGCTTCAAAAAGCGCGATCTGCGCTTTTTTTTCTTCATCTTCAATTTCACCATTTTTGCCAAAATCCAATCCGCATTCGCCCACAGCAACTACTTTTTTATTACGCAATATCAGTTCCTTTAGTTTTTCCACATCTTGCGTTAATCTTGCGACTCCCTCACCCTCGCCCTCTCCCCACACGGGAGAGGGTTGGGGTGAGGGCGCGCAATGAGGATGAATTCCTACGGACGCAACCATATCATCGTACTGATCGGCCAATTCCACGGCCTGGCGGCTGTCGGCAAGCGAAGCGCCGACTTGCACGAAAAAAGACACGCCCGTTTTCCGGGCGCGCTCTATTGTTTCAACTCTGTCCTGCTCAAATTCAGGAAAATATAAATGGCAATGCGAATCTACCATGCTGTTTTATATATTGATCTTGTCCGCCAAATCGCCGATTACCGGCATTTTGTATTTTTCACCGGAATAAGCTTTTAAGAAACCGATAACAACGGCGATAAGCACCGCGACTTGAAGCATCCAGCCGAGAATCGGAATAAACCAAAGGATAATACTGGCTACGAAAATCACCGTCCCTTGCTTGGCGTGAAATTTGACAAATTCATCGTCTTTTTTCAAGACAAGCATAACAACGCTCAAAAGCCAGAGATAGGAAAGCGCGGCAAATAATTTAGAATCGTTTGATATTTGATTATTAGTCATAATTTATTTATTTTTTATAATCTTTAATCGCCTGAACGACCTTTGAATCATCTTTCAGGTCTTCCCAAAAAAGAATTTGATCTTTGGCTATATACATTTCATCCTTGGGCCCATGTAATTCCTCGCCGAGCTTGATCAAGGAAATTTGAGGCTGGGCCGCGTCGGAATTCGTATTCGTGTTTGCGTTCTGGTCTCCGGACTGAAGATTTTGCTGATTGACTTGCAAATAATAAATATCGGCGAGCAAAGGGTATTTAGCCGTCCTCTCTTTCAAATGCCCGAAATACACCTGGCCGTTGGTAAGAAACACGGCTTGCCAAGCGCTGCTGTTTTCGCTTTTAACATATGAGCCCTTATCGCCAATAACCGATTTTTTAATAAAATATCCGCCGATTCCTCCGGCAACCAATAAAATTACAAGGACAATGAAAGCTATTTTCCATCCGCCGCCTTTATTTTCCCTCGGCTGATGAGCCGCCCGATGATGGCGCATCGGATGCTCCGGCATACCCATTGGTTCGGACGGAGCTTGGGGCATTGAGGTATTTTGATCCATAATAATTTATTTAAATGTTCTTATAATAATTATACACTAAATATACAATGTTACGGCAGCGGTGTCAACTCGGCCATTCTTCAACCATTAAAAGATTCTTATTGTCCGGAATATGCGACCATATTGCTTCCGTAATATGCGGCATAAAAGGATGAAAAAGCCGCAAATTTGTTTTTAAAATCTCAAGCAATAAATATTGCGCCGCTTGGCGATCGGCTTTATTTTCTCCGCTTAGGCGGGATTTGCTTTCTTCAATAATCTTGTCGCAAAAGGTGTGCCAAAAATAATGATATAAATTTTCCGCCGCGGCATAAAATTTAAACGACTCAATTTGTTTTGTAATATCTTTGCAAAGCTTTTTTAATTCTTTCAATCTTTTCTTATCGGCCGCAGTTGATTTCGGTTTTGCCTTATCATTAAAATCTTGAGTATTAGTCAAGACAAATCTTGAAGCCTGCCAAATTTTATTGGCAAAATTCCGATAGCCTTTTATTTTCTCTTCGTAAATTATCGGGTCATTGCCCGGCGTATTGCCGACCACGAGCGCCATGCGCAAAGCGTCCGCGCCGTATAAATCAATCACGCCCAAAGGATCAATCACATTGCCTTTTGACTTGGACATTTTTTGCCGCTCTTTGTCGCGCACAAGCCCGTGCAAATAAACATATTTGAATGGGACTTTTTTGGCTCGCCAAAGTCCAAGCATTATCATCCTGGCCACCCAAAAGAATAAAATATCCCAGCCCGTTTCCATCACGCTGGTCGGGTAATATTTTTTGAAATCATTTTTATCCGGCCAGCCGAGAGCGAGAAACGGCCACTGGCCCGATGAAAACCAAGTGTCAAAAACATCTTTATCGAGCTCCAGATTGGATTTTTGGCATTGATCGCAATTTAAAGGTTTTTCTTTGGCAATCGCCCAGCTTTGGCAATCTTGGCACTGCCAAGCCGGTATTTGTATACCCCAAACAATCTGCCGCGAAATATTCCAATCGCGAATATTTTTCAGCCAGTGAAAATATATTTTTTTAAAGCGATCCGGAATAAATTTTATTTCTCCTCTTTTCACCGCCTCAATGGCCGGATCGGCCAAGGGCTTTGTTTTGATAAACCACTGCGCGGTTATTCTTGGTTCAAGAATATGTTTGCACTTGTAACATACGGACACATTATGGGAGTAATCATTATCAACTTTCTCCATTAATCCCTCTTTTTGCATATCTTCGGCAATAATCTTTCTCGCTTCCAGAACTTTTAATCCATGATATTTTTTGGCTTTCTCATTATAGGGAAAATGAGCCAAAAGATCCAAACGGCCGTATTTATCAATCACCGCCGGCGGCTTGGGAATTTCGTTTTTATGCCTTTGCCATATTTCAAAATCGGCCGGATCGTGCGCCGGGGTGACCTTTACGGCTCCGGTTCCGAACTTCGGATCCACTGCTTTGTCCGCGATTACTTTTATTTTGGTTTTGCCGAACAGCGTTATTATCTCAACTTCCTGGCCGATAAATTTTTTATATCGTTTGTCTGACGGATGAACCGCAATGGCCGTATCGCCGAATTTTGTTTCCAAACGAACCGTAGCTAAGGTAATCGGCCCATATTTAATATAATACAAGGGGTCTTTGCGCTCCTCATGCAATACTTCCAAATCGGAAAGTCCGGTCTGATGCTTCACGCACCAATTTACCGATCTTTCTCCCCGATACACCAATCCTTGCTTGTGCAATTCAATAAAGGCGTCTTGAGTTTTTGAAACTATATCCTCATCTAAAGTGAATTTTTCCCTGGACCAGTCGCAGGAAGCGCCGAGCTTGCGCAATTGATTTTCCATTACTTTTTTGTTAGCCAAAGTAAATTCCATTATTTCTTTATACAACTGATCCCTCGGGATTTGAAAACGGCTCCGCCCTTCTTTTTCCAATTTCTTATCATACACGACTTGAGTTTCAAATCCGGCATGATCCGCCCCGGGAAGCCACAATGTTTTATCCCCTTTCATCCGGTGATAGCGGATCATCAAATCCTGCAAAGCGGCAAAAACCGCGTGACCAAGATGAAGCGAACCGTTGGCATTCGGCGGCGGCATTATGATGCAGAAACTTTTAACCTTTAACTTTTGACTTTTAACTTTGCCCGCCGGAAGATTATCGGGGTTGAAAAAACCGCTCTCTTCCCAAAGCTTATAAATTTTTCCCTCCACCTCTTTTGGGTCGTAGGGTTTATTGAATTTTTCCAAGTTTATTCCTTTTTCCATAATGCCGTAAAGTATATCAAGAAAATATTGTTTTTTCAAGGAAAATTTGATAAACTTACATTAATTTATGTCTGCTTTCCTAAATACTCTAAATCGCGTCTGGAATTCCCACCACTCCCTTCTCCAATATCTTTTAATAATTTTGGCCGCGTATTTTTTATTTTTCTGGCTGCAGAGCGCCCCGGTCTTATCCGATCCGGATTCTTTTTATCACGCCAAGATCGGCCAAATCCTGGCCAATGAAAAAATTCTCCACGAATTTCCCTGGCTGCAATTTACAACCCTGAAAGACAATTTTACCGACCACCATTTTCTTTATCATATATTTTTAATTCCTTTCGTCAGCCTATTTCCCGATCCTCTGGCCGGATTAAAATTTTCCGTCGTGGTGATCGGTACCGTGGTTTTTACCGTAATTTTCTGGTTTTTAAAATCAAACAAAGTTCCTTTTGCGTTTATTCTTACTCTGGTTTTATTGGCCGCCGGGCCGTATTTATTTCGCGCGAACCTCGCCAAAGCGCCGATTCTTTCTTTAGCCGTACTCATCATTGGACTGCAATTAATGTTCCATAAAAAATATCTCCCGCTATTTTTCCTGTCGTTTTTTTATGTTTGGCTGTACGGCGGCTGGATGCTTTTAGGCGGAGCGGCCATTGTTTTTGTTATTATGGAAGCACTAACGGCTTTGACAACAAAAACAATAGTTAAAAGTGAAAAGTTAAAAGTGAAAAGTTATTTGGCTTTGCTTGGCGCTGTCTTCGGCGGCTTACTGGCCGGCCTGATCATCAATCCTTATTTCCCGGACAACATCGCCTTTACTTGGCAACAGGCCGTGAAAATCGGTTTGATAAATTATCAGAACATAATCGGAGTGGGCGGCGAATGGTATCCTTATAAAATATTTGATCTGATCGGCGGACTTAATATTATTTTCATAATTCTCGTCGGAAGTTTGGCAATTTTTCTGGCAACGCTTGCAAAACAAACTTCAAAATCTCTGACGCTTTTTGTTCTGACAGTAATGTTTTTTATTCTAACCTTAAAATCAAAACGCAATATTGAATATTTCACCCCTTTCGCGATTCTCTTTTCCGGCTTTGCCCTGCGCGACGGTTTGCAAATTTCCCGCCTTGCATTGAGAGACCTTATCCCCGAATCAATAGTCCAAAAGCTGACTTACGGATTGATTATCGGCTACATTGCCGTAATGGCCGTCCCCTCCGCTTTTAAAGAAATCACCAACACCAAGCGCGACTTATCTTCCGGAACGCCGTTTGCTCAATTCAAAGGCATTAGCAATTGGCTGAAAACCAATACGCCCAAAGGATCAATCGTCCTGCATTCGGACTGGGACGAATCGCCTGTTTTATTTTACCAAAACGACTGGAACTACTATATTGTCGGCCTTGACCCGACCTTTATGTACGAGTACAATAAAGACCTATATTGGAAATGGGTCAATATCACTACGGGCAAAGGGGTGGACGATTTGACCGAAGTGATCAAAAATGAACTGCGCGTCCAATATGTGCTGGCGACATCGGATCATCAGGATATGGACAAGCTGTTTAAAAACAATGAAGATTTTGAAAAAGCATACGAAGACAGCGAGGGAAAGATATATAAAATAAAAAAATTATGAAACAGCTTCAAGCGATTACCTCTAAATTCTACGATGAAACGCGTTCTCACTATGTGTTTGCGAAATATCCGGCGGCCAAGCAATTTGCCAAATTCGTGATGGTGGGATTATTCAACACGGCGATTGATTTTTTTATTTATTTCTCGCTCACTCGCGGCACTGATTTTTTTGAACGGCGCCTTTTGAGCGCCAATATCATCGCTTTTTCCATCGCGGCCACCAACAGCTTTTTCTGGAATAAAAAATGGACCTTTCGGGATCAAGGCAAAGATTACCACATCCAATACTCAAAATTTATTATCGTATCTATCGGCGGCCTCATATTGAGCCAAGGAATTTTTGTGGCGGGAGTGCATTATTTAAAAATCTCCGATATTATCACCAAATTAGCCGCCGTGGTCATCGTCACCTTCTGGAATTTCGCGCTGAATAAATTGTGGACATTCAAAAAACTTGAATCCTGAATCTTGAAACATAAATCATTTTATGAAAAAACTTATAATTCTTATCCCGGCTCTTAATGAAGAGCGAACAATTGTGTCGGTCATTCAAAGAATACCAAAACAAATTCCGCCATTTGAAACGGTTGAAATTATCGTTGTTGACGACGGATCAAGCGATCAAACGGCTATTTTGGCGCGCGAAGCCGGAGCCAAAGTGATTAAACACCAAAGAAACAAAGGAGTGGGCGCGGCGTTTCGAACAGGCACGGCCGCGGCACTGGAACTGAATGCCGACGCAATGGTCAATATGGATGGCGACGGGCAATTTGATCCGCTTGATATCCCTAAGCTTCTTAGTCCCATTATTGAAAAATGGACTGATTTTACCACATGTTCGCGATTCAAAGACAAAACGCTTACGCCTAAAATGCCTAAAGCAAAATTATGGGGGAACGCTTTAGTTGCCAATATAATCAGTTTTATAATCGGAAAAAGAATTTATGACGCCTCCTGCGGCTTCCGCGCCTATTCCCGCGAAGCGCTTCTGCGGCTTAATCTTTACGGAAATTTCACCTATACCCACGAATCGCTTATTGATCTGGCGTATAAAGGTATAGAAGTGGAAGAAGTGCCGCTTATTGTGCGCGGCGAAAGGGAGTTTGGACAATCCCGAGTCGCCAATAATTTATGGAAATACGGCTATCGGACGCTTAAAATAATTTTAAAAACACTAAAAGACTACAAACCCTTTCAATTTTTCGGAGCGCTCGGCTTGGCTATTTTTATTTTTGGAATAATATTGGAAGCGGCTCTTCTGATTTATTGGCTTCAAACCGGGTCGTTTAGCCCTTTTAAATTCCTCGGATTTATCGGCGGATATCTCAACGCCCTCGGCGTCCTCATCATCTTCTTCGGCCTCATCGGCGACACGCTCCTGCGCATCCGCTTAAGCCAAGAAAATATTTTGTATTACGAGAAGAGGAAAAAGCATGATCACTTGGTATGAATGAAGAAAAAACGGTTCTTTTTCTTTGCGGAGCCAACGCCGATTATACAAGAAATGCTCTTAATCTTAAAGCACTTAAACAATCTTTCCGAACCATAGAGATTAGTTCTCGTTTACCGCATTATTTTCTAAGACTGCCCATGGTTGCGATAAAATTTTTGCTTTGTTTTAAAATATATGACCTCATTTTTGTTGGGTTTCTCGCTCAACCGCTGATGCCAATCGTGCGGCTATGGACAAAAAAGCCGATCATCTTTGACGCTTTTATCTCTTTGTATGACACGATTTGCTTTGATAGGAAAATTTTTAAACCAAACTCAATTGTCGGCAGAATGGCTTTTTGGATTGATCAAAAATCTTGCATTTGGGCCGATAAGATCATTACTGATACAAACGCGCACGCTGATTATTTTTCCCAAACATTTAACATTAGCAGAAATAAATTTCAAACAATTTATCTAGGCGCGGATACCGAAATTTTTTACCCGCTAGTCAATCAACAAAAAAATGACGAAAAAAAATTTATTGTGTTCTATTATGGGTCCGGCTTACCGCTCCAGGGCATTGATGTTATATTAAAAGCGGCAAAAAGATTAGAAGTAGATAATTCAATTGTTTTTCGCCTTGTCGGCCCGATAAGAAAAAAACATGGGGAATTGATAAAAAAACTTCAGCCGCGAAATATAGAATTCATTGATTGGATTCCTTATGATGAGCTTCCTAAAAAAATCACTGAATCAGACATCTGTCTGGGCGGACATTTTTCAAATATTGATAAAGCGAAAAGAGTTATTTCTGGAAAAACTTATCAATTTCTCGCAATGAGAAAACCGGTAATTGTTGGCGATAATCCGGCCAACAAAGAGCTATTTGAAAATCAAAAAGACGTCATAATGGTTGAAATGGGAACGGCTGAAGCGCTTGCTCAAGGAATTCAAAAACTCCAAAAAGATGAAAACTTGAGAAAAAAAATTTCTAAAAATAATTATAGCATTTTCCGGGCGAAATTTTTAAACGATTATTTTAAAAAAATATTTTCCAAACTGGTGGATATATGAAAAAGGCAAGATGGATTCCCTACCCGCGATATATTTTCAGGAAAACAATTGCTCTGGAACTGATTAAAAAATATGTGCCACCAAAATCTCGTTTTCTTGAAATTGGCGGCGGGGCCGGTGATTTTTCGCGGTCTTTAGTTAAATCGGGATTCGGCGGCAAGATCATTGATTACTCGAAAGAATCTCATACTTTAATAAAGGAATTATCAAAAGGGGTTAAAAATCTTCAAATAGAAAAAAATAATTTATTTCAACTGGACAAAAAAGAGGAATACGATCTGATTATTATGTTTGAGGTATTGGAACATTTGGAACAGGATAAGCAAGCAATTAAAAAAATTTACAGTATTCTCAAAAGCGGCGGGTATGCGCTTATCTCCGTACCTGCCAAAAAAAGATTGTGGGATTCGTGGGACGAAATGGCCGGCCATATAAAAAGATATGAAAAAAAAGAATTGATTGATCTATTAGAAAGCCAAAAATTAGAAATAATAAAATTTTACTCGTATGGATTTCCTTTTATCAATGCAATGAAATTTTTTAGAAAATATTTAATTAAAAAAAATAATGCAATAGATAAGCGAATGGCAACGAAAAAAAGCGGATTAAATATCGTCAAGATTCCAATCATTGGGATATTGCTGAATAATTGGACATTGTATCCGTTCATTCAATTCAGTAAAATTTTCTTTTCTTTTGATTTAGCGGAGGGTTATCTTTGTTTAGTAAAAAAATAAATATGATACCTTGGCTTAAAAACAATAAAATCTACCTATTTTTCTTAGGTATATTAATTTTCGAACTAATTCATTTTTTTTTCAGCGGGCTAATTTTAACCCCAGACTCATTTACTTATCTTCGACTTGCGGAAGAGATCCAAAAAGGGCGATTTTATATTGAACAATGGGGTTCAGGTTCCGTATCCGTGCCACCGCTTTATCCCTTTTTTATTTTTTTGTTGCAAAAATTCACTTTGGATTATATTGCCGCCGGCATATTGATTTCCATTATTTCTTCGTTTGGCGTGATTTTAATAGTACACAAATTAACGCGGGAAATTTTTGGGGGCAAAGCATCATTATTCGCGCCCACAATTCTTGTATTAAATCCTTTTTTCTCGGCTTTTTCGCGCGCGATTCTCACGGAATCATTGTTTTCTCTATTTTTTATTTTAAATATTTATCTTCTTTATAAATTATCAAAAAACGATTCTAAATATATTTTTTTCTTTTTTCTCTTAATAGGCGCATCCAGCGCATTGGCTTGGTTGACGCGAGATGTCGGTATGGCGAGTTTCGCACTTTCGGTAATTTGGATATTATATTTTTTAAACGCAAAAAAATTTTCTCCGATTAAAATAATAATGTATTTTGGCGCATTTCTCCTGGGTTTCATTGTTTTTTTTGCGCCTTTTTTTGTCATTTCCAAAATCGGACCGTCTCTTAGTTCTTACAATAATACGGCTAAAAAAAATATACTTAATACGCTTACCTCTCCGCTATTAAAAGATGAAATGGTCAGAGAAATCGCTATCCGTTCATTAACGGATAACGGTGCTGATTATTTAATAAAAGACAGAAGCATCAAGCAAATGTCATTGGCCGAATTCGCCAAGCAAATTCCATGGATTTTAAAAAAAATGGCTTTGAGCGTTGGAAGAATGTCTCTTTATGTTCTAATCATAACCTTTGGAATACTCGGATTGTTCGCCATGATCAGTACCTGTTTAAATTTGAGAAATAAAAATAGAACGACTGTTTTTTTGGGGACATTTATGCTTATCTATTTATCGTTTTACGCGTTTGCCGGGTCATTTCTTGGCGCGTTGGGACCAGAAAGATACCTTGTGCCATTGCTACCAATTATTATCTTATTCTCGAGCAACGGGATTGTACAAACATCTGAATTTATAGAGGATAAAATAAAAACAAGAAGTAAACAAATTTTTTTATTTTTCATATTTTGCGTAATTATTATGCAAACAATCCAAGTGCGATATGGGGTGGGCGCCCTTCATGATGTTATGGGATATAGAAACTTATCGCAGTTGATTGAATTCGCGCCAATTAAAAAAAATACTATAATGGCGCGAAGACCGTATCTTGCTTATTTTTCCAAATCTGATTTTATTTTGACTCCATACGCCGAGTATGAAAAAATCATCAGATTTGCCCGATATAAAAAAGTTGACTATATATTCATAGAAAAGGATCTGCTTTTGCCTTCTTTTGATTTCTACAAGATTCAGTTGGAGTCCCCGAACGAATTGATCATAATCGCGGAGTCAAGCCGGGGTGTTTTATACCGATTAATTGATTGATATGGATAAAAAAATATTTCTCATATTCGCGATCTTCACGGTCATAAAAGGACTACTTTGGATTTGGAGCATTCCACCCTTTTTAGCTCCGGATGAATTGCCGCATTTTGCCTATACGCAGTATCTGGTGGAAGAAAAAGCCATTCCTAAAAATACCGGAAAGATAATGCCGCTTGTCACTTCTATGTCCGAAGAATTGGAAATGGCATCAAAGTTAATGCAAGACCGCCACTTATCTATATCGTTTAGCCACATGATTTTCCCGGAAAAATATGAACCGATACCGAATGAATTCAGTAATTATTCCCGCACGGTTAATAAAGAAAATTATAAGAATTCCGCGGCGATCTATTCGCCTTTTTATTACGCGATAGAAGCGATACCTTACATATTAGGATACAATCTGGATTTCTTTTCCCGCTTTTATTTAATGAGAATATTTTCATTAATTTTTCTTTTTGTAACGCTGATTTATTCGTATAAAGCGGCGCTATTGGTAAGCGGAGAAAAAATATTCGCGATTACTGCGGCAATTATCGTTTCGTTAATGCCTTCAATAAACTCATCTTCATTCGGCGGAATCAATAATGACGCGGCTCTTATTGCTCTCAGCCAAATCCTGATCTACTGGACACTTAAAACAATAAATAATCCTAACGCGAAAATTGTCACTACTATTGGCGGCGGGGTGCTTTTGGGCATGACTTTATTGACAAAACCCCAGGCGATTATTTTCATCCCTTTCGTAGCGGGTATTTTACTATACAAAGGATTCAAAGAAAAAATGATTCGGCGGGCCCTCATCGCTTTGTTCGTAATTTTATTAATCGCACTGACAATCGCCGCTCCATTTTATATTGATCCAATAACTTATCTTCTAAATGATTTAGGCGGGGGATCAAATCAAGCGTTGAACATTTTTTCATTGGATAATATAAGCGCGGCAATAGGGTCTGATATCACAGGCAGACTTTCGATGCTCTTTGAATTTTGGCTCCAAACCCAGCTTTTTGCCAATTTATATCCATTCTATGTCCTTAGCTTAATATTAGCGCTTGAATTGGCGGCCATTATCGGATTAGCATACATCGCAAAAGATTATTTAAAAAAAATCACTGCTCCCAGTAAAAATTTTTACGTTTATCTGATGATATGCATTGCAGCCTTTTTCATGCTCGATATATTTTTAAAACTCCTTTACTATAAAGGAGCTCTCACAAATCAGTACTACGGCTTCGGCGGCCAGGGAAGGTATTATTTTCCGATCATAGGGCCGATTATAATACTTTTTTTAGCCGGTTTGCGCCGCTTTTCTTTTAGACTGAAAATTCCCGTAAACGCTATTTATGCAAGCCTAATTTTATTTTTCCTTATTCTGCACAATTACGCGCTTTTCAATATTATTCTGCAGTCTAATTACATCTAGAACAAGTGTTGCGCTTATGGACCATATCACATTAAAAAATACTTACATTTCCGCAATTTTCTTAACGGGAATCGTGATCGCTTTCGTATTTCCGTTAGCTGCATTCTGTTTCTCCAATCTTTATTTTGATCGATCTGAAGATGATCTCCGTTATTTGAAGCAGGAAAAACAAAAAATTTATCCCGAATATGTCGAAAAAATAAAACAGCCGATTTTTTATACCAGTAAAAATTTCGCCCGCGTCACGATAAAGGCGAAAGTTGCGAAAAAAAACATCCAATTAGATTTATTGGACGATCGCGGCAATGTCTTGCGAACCGGTGGCAATCCAAAAATTGAAGCTGAAAAAATTATTTGGAAATTTGATCCGGTGAAAGATTCGGCGAATAAAAAATATAATTTAGTCGTCAATATCCCGAATAATAATAAAAAAAATATTAGATTGCCGCTTGTGTCAACGGCGGGCAAAGATTATTCGGTTGAGATAAATGGCGAATTGAAAGAAAAAATGTCGATAGCATTTTACACCGAATCAAAATTTGCAAATCCGAAAGAAAAAATGCGAATATTTTAC
>SCPX01000042.1 GCA_004298615.1 Patescibacteria group bacterium
CGACTCCGAGTTTAGACAGCGTTACGATTACCACGCTTCCTTTGGTGCTTGAAGCTCGCGCGGGAAATACTGCGACCCCGGACGGCACTTGGACGGGGTGGACGGAAATCGGTAGCGGCGCGACAAACTCCGCCAGTTTGGGTACAACTTTTGACGGCAATCAATACATCCAATATAGAGCTAAGTTTGCGACTGCCAATTCCGTCTATACGCCAAGCTTGGAGGAAATTATTTTTAGTTATCTCCCAAATGTTGCAAGCAGTTATAGCTTTATCTCTAAGGAATTAAATACCAATAACCCGCATACTTTTCTCGTAATTTCATGGAATGAAACCATACCCTTGGGAGCATCTATTGATTTTCAATTGGCCACGGCTCCTGATAATAGCGGATCGCCCGGCGCTTGGACTGCGTTTATGGGGCCGGCAGGCACCGGTATAGCTGGAGATGTGTTTTCCGCAACTGCAAGCGGCTGTTCTAAGATCAGCAGCACTGTCACCTGTCCTATTCCATTCGGTATTGAAATTGGGAATGGCATAAATGATCAATGGATTAAATACAAAGCCATTTTTACATCAAATGGCGCAAGCCCGGTTTTATATAATGTAAGCGTGACATATAAAGGAAATTATTAAGCATTAAGAAATATTAAAAAATCATTATCAAAGCGAAAAATTTGTATTGACGGCGCATTGTTTTTGAAATGATTTTGTGATATAATCTAACAATGAAAAATATTGATTTGTCAGGACTTAATAAAGATTTTTTTACGCGGCATAAAGTCGTGCTGGCTTATGTTTTCGGATCTTTTGCGTATGGGACGGTCACTCCGTTTTCGGATTTGGACATTGCCGTGGTGTTTGATAAACGGGTGCCGGATAAAGAACGATTTGACCGGCGGCTCCGCCTTTCTTATGAAATAGGAAAATTGACGGAAATGGAGCGGGTGGATGTGGTTGATTTGGAGGCGGTTCGCAATCCTTTATTAAAACACGATGCGGCATTGGAAGGCAAAGTTTTATTTTCAAAAAATAAGGAGTTTCAGCGAGAATTTGAACTTCGTGTTTTACAGGAATATGAAGACACGGAGTTTATGAGGACGATCCAGTATCACTATTTGAGAAAACATATTAAAGAGGGAACTTTTGGCAAATCGCCGCTTTCGCCGAAAAAAGCAAAAATGATTTCAAAATATGTCCATCAATAAAAAATCAATGAGTGAAAAGTTGGCAAAACTGGATGAAGCGGTAAATCTTTTAAAAGAATATCGGTTAGCACCGTATGAAAATTTTCTTTCCGACAAAACACTCCAGGGCTCAACCATGTATTATATGATTATTGGCGTTGAGGTTATTGTTGATATCGGTATGCACATTTTAAGTTCCGCGTATCATGCTACTGCCAGAGAATATAAAGAAGTGATTGAGAAGCTCGGCGAGTACGAAGTTATTCCGGAAAAATTCGCGAAAGAAAATGCAGATATGGCTAAATTTAGAAATCTACTTGTGCATGAATACGGAATTGTGAATTTAGAACAAGTTTATAACAATCTGCAAAAAGCGCCGGATATTTTTCGGCAATTTGCCAAATATTATGTTGAATTTTTAGAAAAGAATTAGCTGTAAGTCTTAAAACATAATTCACGATTCAATCTTCAATCTTCATGCTTCGTAATTCAAATTTTATGATTCAAGATTCAAGATTCAAGATTCAAGAAAGCGGCCAACTCGCCTTGCTTAGCTTATTGATCATCGGCGCCATCACTTTGGCGGCCGCTTTGTCCGCGTCTTTCGTGAGCCGAACGGAAATCGGCAGGGGTTTTCGCGCCAGTCAGGCCTCTACGGCCCAAGCCGTGGCCGAATCCTGTTTTGAAGAAGCGCTTTATCGGCTAAAGTCCGACTCCGCTTACGAAGGCGGAAATGTTAATATCGGCGACGGAAATTGCAGTATAACGATTATAAACGATGACGCGAATACCAGATCAATTACGGTGATAGGATCTCTTGATAAAATCAGACGAAAAATAGAAGCCAAAGTGCAAATCGCGCCCTTTCAAATCATTTCTCGCACCGAAGCGGTGACAGACTCGTGGCACCAGACCGATTGGGGAGGCGGCGCGGACCAAACGGCCACCGCTTCTCATAATAATGGCAATGATATTGGTTGGACAAAATACGCACCAACAGCTGATAATTCTAAACTGGATTTCACAAATGGAGAAGCGAAAATAGCATATCAGATCAATGACTGGACTCAAACGGATAATACTCTGACTCAAACCGGTTTTAATTTCATCGGTAATGG
>SCPX01000043.1 GCA_004298615.1 Patescibacteria group bacterium
GGCACCGCCCCCAAATTGCCCAAGTTTTTTAAAAATGTTTGGTAAATAAAATAGCCCAAGGGTCTTGAGTAGAAGAAGATAAATTGACGGAGAAACGCAGTCCCGCCAGGGCGGGACCGCATTATCCGCCTCATTATCCCCATGCTTGTCGTCTACTCAAGGCCTTTGGGCTCACCCAGCGCAGCTTTACACGCAGTTGGGCTAAAATTAGCGCAAATTCCTATTGATTTTTAATGAATATATTATATTAGCACCATATGAAAAACTTGTCAAGAGTACCTCGTTTTAGTTACGAATCAAAAAATTTGGCGGAAATTTCGGCCGATGTTTTGATTTTGCCTTTGTTTGATAATGAGAAACTGCCGAAAGAATTGACAGATTTTGATAAGAAAATAAATAATGCCGTTAAAAATATTTTGGATGCCAAAGATTTTTCCGGCAAGAAAAATTCCGTTTTGCTTTTTCATTCTTCCGGGAAAGCGAAGCGGATTCTTTTGATCGGCTTGGGCGAAAATAAAAAAATCTCAATGGAGACAATTCGCGCTTCAATATCAAACGGAATTTCCGCGTTAAAAAATATTTCCGCCGCCAAAGCGGCGATCCGGCTTTCCGGCCTTGATTCTTTCGCTTCCGAAGATCTGGGGCAGGCGGTTGTTGAAACGGTTTTGCTTTCTTTATACGAGTTCACTCAATATAAAAAAACGGATGAAAAGAAAAAATCTTACTTAAAAGAAATTTGCTTATTGGCGGATAAAAAAGATTTAAGCGAGATAAAAAAGGGGGGAGAGACGGGAGAAAAAATAGCCCGTGCGGTAATTTTGGCCAGAGATCTGGCCAATGAGCCGGCCAATGTGGTGACGCCGGCCACTTTGGCTGAAGAAGCCGTGAAAATGGCAAAGCTGAACGGAATCAAACATAAAATTTTGGAAATCAAGGATATGAAGCGGCTCGGCATGGGAGCGCTTTTGGGCGTAGCCAAAGGATCGGAAGAACCGGCGAAGTTTATAATTTTGGAATATAAACCGAAGTTAAAAGTGAAAAGTGAAGAGTTAAAAGTTCAGACCATCGTTTTGGTCGGCAAAGGCATTACTTTTGATTCAGGCGGAATCTCCATAAAGCCTTCGCAAAGCATGGATGAAATGAAATACGATATGGCCGGCGGTGCGACAGTGATTGGAGCGATGCAGGCCGCGGCGCAATTAATATTGCCGATAAATCTGATCGGCCTGATTCCGTCTACGGAAAATTTGCCTTCTGGTACGGCACAAAGACCGGGCGATATTGTGAGAGCGATGAACGGCAAAACCATTGAAGTTTTAAATACTGACGCGGAAGGTCGGATGATTCTGGCGGACGCTCTCGTTTACGCAAAAAAATACAATCCGGACGCGGTGATTGATTTCGCGACCTTGACCGGCGCGATAGTCGTCGCCATCGGCGAACACGCCTCCGGACTTTTTTCCAATAATGAAAATTTGGAGAAGAATTTAAAAAAAGCCGGCGAAGCCACGGGCGAACGCGTCTGGCCAATGCCGCTTTATGAAGAATATTTTGAACAAATCAAAGGCGATTTGGCCGACATAAGAAATATCGGCGGCAAGGAAGGCGGCCCAAGCACGGCGGCAAAATTTTTGGAGCAATTTACGGATTTCCCTTGGGCACATCTGGATATTGCCGGCACGGCCTGGACCACTAAACCGAAACCATACCGGCCCAAAGGCGCCACGGGCGTGGGAGTGCGGCTGATAATAGAAACATTGATAAATTGGGAGTAAGGCAGGCTGGTTTTTGTTATTCAAAAATGGTATAATTGTTTGTATGAAAAATGCAAACAGCAACAACGAAAGCGATTTTGAAATTGCGCCAAGAATGATGCAGGCGCAAGGCGTTGGCAATGACGAGGAAAAATTTGAAAATTCTTTGCGTCCGAAAAATTTGGATGAATATATCGGCCAAGACAAGGTTAAGGAAAATTTGAAAATCGCCCTTGAGGCCGCGAAAAAAAGAAATGAATCGGTAGAACATATACTTTTGCACGGCCCGGCTGGCCTGGGCAAGACCACCTTAGCATATATTGTAGCCAAGGAAATGGGCGCAAACATAAGAATCACATCAGGTCCGGCCATTGAAAGGGCCGGCGATCTGGCCGCCATTCTCACCAATTTGGAGGATGGCGATATTTTATTTATAGACGAGATTCATCGGCTCAATAAAATGATTGAAGAAGTGCTGTATCCAGCCATGGAAGAGTATTGCTTGGATATCGTGGTGGGAAAAGGGCCGGCGGCAAGGACTCTGCGTTTGGATTTGCCGAAATTTACTTTGATTGGCGCGACTACCCGCGTGAACGCCATTTCCGCTCCTTTGCGGGACAGATTCGGCATCCAGCACCGGCTACAATTTTACGATTTGCCGCAAATGAAAAAAATAGTGGAGCGGTCAGGCAATATTTTGGAAGTGGACGCTGACGAAGACGCGGTGCATGAAATCGCCAAACGATCGCGCGCCACTCCGAGAATCGCCAATCGGCTTTTGAAAAGAGTCAGGGATTTTGCCGAAGTAAAAGGGGACGGCACGCTCACGCACAGCCTTTCCCGCGAAGCTCTGGAGCTTTTAGAAATTGACGAATATGGATTGGATGAAATTGACCGCCGCATCTTGCAAATAATAATAGAAAAATTTTCCGGCGGACCGGTGGGCCTCAATACCATTGCCGCCGCTATTCAGGAAGAAATGGACACAATTTCCGATGTGTACGAACCATTTCTTTTGCAATGCGGTTTTCTGGCGCGCACGCCAAGAGGACGGATCGCGACGGAAACGGCTTATGAGTATTTGGGGAGAAAAATTCCGGTAAAGCTTATATGAATCTATGACTATTCCTTTTTGGATTTTGCTTGTTCCGTACGGGATTATCGTGCTGATTTTTGTAATAATCAGCGGGTTTGGAATTTATCATTCGTGGCGGTTTGGATTCAGGACGCCGATGGTGCAGAGTGTCACGGCCGCGTATTTGTCCGGCGCGGCGATTATTTTATTAATGAGCATTATCGGAATTCTGGCGCTTGATTGGAGCCAAATCTGGGAAATCGGATCGCAAATTAATTTATGAATTTAAAAGACGCTTTTCCGCATCTTGATGAAAATGAGCAGGTGGCGCTGGTTATGCGCAAACACCCGCTTGTTTTATTAAGAATGGCGGCGCAAGGTTTTTTAATGCTTTTTATGCCGCCGGTTTTGTATTTGGCTGTTTTGATTTTTTCTCCGGCCGCTTTGGAATTTTCCGAAGATTCTTTAATGCCTCATTTGGCCGTATTGGGCGCTTCGCTTTATTATCTTTTTTTATGGCTTTTTTTGTTCGTGCACTGGCTGGAATTTTATCTTGATGTCTGGGTGGTGACCAACGAGCGAGTGATCAATGTGGACCAAAGGAGGCTTTTTTCCCGCCGCGTTTCTGAAGTAAGGCTGGCGCAGGTGCAGGACATCACTTCCGAAGTGGAAGGATTTTTGCACACTTTTTTCAAATTCGGCGACATTAATTTGCAAACCGCGGCCGAATCGGGCAAATTCACTTTTAAAAATATTCCCAATCCGGACAATGTCCGCGAGACGATTTTAAAATTAATGGAAAAGAATCAATCGGTGAAAAAATAAATAACAAATCACAAGGAAGCTAAATAAAATGAGGCAATTTGCAATAATCGTGAAAAGTGAGTATTTTTTAGCGCATTTTCACGATTATGTTGACATAATCGTGAATAAAGCTATAATATAGGGAATATGGCTAGGGAATTAAGCATATTTAATAGGATAAATATATTACGGACCAGGTACTATAAGGCATCCACCGGAAAGGAGAGTCTTATTAAGCTTGTCGGCGAAGCTGAAATATCCGAACAGGTGTACAACTCAAACGCTATTGAAAACAGCACGCTCACGCTTGAAGAAACGGAAAAAATCCTTCTTCAGATTGATCTTGACCGATTTATCAGCGAGCGGGAAATTTTTGAAGCAAAAAATCTCGCGCGCGTTGTATCGTACATTGACCGGCGGGCGAAAGAGCAAGAATTGACGCTTGATGTTGTTTTATCGCTCCATAAAATGCTTATTTCAAACATTCAAGACGATGTGGCGGGAAGATTTCGCAAAGACAATGAATTTGTGCGAGTCGGGAGCCATATCGCGCCAAAACCGCAAGAAGTCGCGCAGAGACTTGAGAATATGCTTGTTGAATACAACGCGAACGCTCACGCGCATATCGTCAAACGAATCGCAAAACTGCACCTTGTTTTTGAATATACGCACCCGTTCGTTGACGGCAACGGGCGGATCGGCCGGGTGATCAATAATTATTTGTTGATCAGAGAAGGTTTTGTGCCGATCAATATCAAATTCATTGACCGCAAAAAATACTATGACGCTTTCAAAGAATTTGACGAAAAAGGCGCGACGGCGATAATGGAAGAAATTGTCGGCAAGGCGCTCACGAACAGTTATCACAAACGATTGGCGTATTTGGAGGGTAAAAAGATTATACTACTTGCCGAATACGCGAAGAAGCGCAAACTCTCGCATTCAAATCTTATCAACAAAGCGGCGCGGCAGACAATTGAGGCTTTTTTGGAAAAAGGAGTATGGAAGATAGGAGAATAAATTACGGTTTAAAATTTAATCATAAATCGCGCACGCGATTGGCGTGTCGCTTGATGATTTGATGAGATAGCATTATGAATAGAAAATCACTAGACCTAGCCGGACATCTGACGCTCGCCGTCAGTAATTTTGAGAAAAGTAAGAAATTTTACGATAGCTTATTTAAACAAATAGGTTTTAAACAGATTCGAGATGGCGAAGGTAGTGCGGCTTGGGCTACAAGAGAGGGTTTTGGTATTTGGATTAAGCATGCAAAACACACCAAACCGCGCTACAAATATTTTGCGCCCGGACTTCAACACCTGTGTGTAAAGGCAAAAACAAAGAAAAAGGTTGATGTGGTCTACGAATTTATGTCAGCAAGGAAAACATTCGTCTTTGATAAGCCTAAATTTTATTCGGAATATGCGCCAAACTATTACGCCGTTTTCTTTGCTGACCCCGATGGAATCAAAATCGAGGTTGCATATTACTGATTTCTGACGGCGTATTATTGTTTTTAAAAAAATCGAAAGACTAAAAATTTCGTTAGCGAAGAAAAAAATTTTACTTCTCCTCCCAAGAGAGAAGGGTGTATTGGCCGGTGGTGGGGAAAGACGGGGGAGGGGCGAAGGTGAGATTGGAGTCAAAGTTTAAAGTGCGCAGATTATATCCTGTACCGTCGGTATAGGCAAAGCCGTACCGGCGGTTTGTCGTTATGGAGCCGAAAGAGGTGATGGAATTTTTCCAAATATTGGCGCGGCAGCCGGCCGGATTGTATTGGTAGCTCGCCGAACGAGGCTGGTAATAATATCGCCCCACCCGCCCGCGCTGGGCGATCAAAGCCGCGTCAATGCGCAGATCAGTGTCGCTGTAAAATCCGACCGAAATATCGGTTTGCGCGATCAATCCGACCGCGTCTTGGCCATCGTAATTGGTATACAAAAGATCGTTATTTATGATTATACTGGCATTTCCCGAAGCTAGCGGTTCGCGCGCCGCTACGACAGTGACGCGCGCCGTATTGATCTGTCCATCCACCCACAGATCGTCTTCGGCAAAAATTATTCCATTGGCGGGCAGCGGGTAATTTAAAGAACTGCGTCCATTGAGTATGAAAGAACTTTCCGCGCCGATTGAATAAATATTGGGGTAATCGCGCCAAGCCCCCTGTCTGTACCGGCAAAAAGCCATAGCCGTGACGCGGTAAATATTCATAGTGTCGTCGGCATTGAACCGAATGTGGTAGCCGAGAGCGCTTGATCCGGAAAGATACAATCCATTGGCCAGCGAAAGAGTTTGCATATTGACCAAATCGGTGGTGATGCCGTTAAAATCTATTTGCGGCGCCGGGAAATCTCGTCCGACTTGGAAAACATCGGTTCGCGCCGGTACGGAAGCCGGCGGACGGGGATCGGCCGGCGTGCGGCAGGTGTGCACGCCAAAAGAAAGATTGCCATTGCAGTCGTCCGAGTCCGGATCATCGTATTGGGAAACAGTGCTGGTGATCAGATTATGCGTCAGGCCGTCAAAGCGGATGCCGTTGTTTGAATGAATGGGGCCGAAAACTTCGGTGCCGGATCCGAAACGCATCACATCATTGGCCACGACGGCGTAAGAAGAAAGAGAGGGAATGCCGAATTTGGCCGCGATTTTTCTTTTGCGGTTCGGATTGTCCAAAAGAAAGCCGGTTGATTCCACGGCAACGACCGTTGATCCGCTTTGGGGCGGCGCAATATTCAAGCTGTAGCGCCCGATCACGGCTCCGGATGCGTCTTTAAAATCATGGATATAAGGACCGGGCGCCCCCGTACCGTCTTGAAAATCATCCGGCACATGGGCCAGGTGCCAGCGGTAATATTCAATGCCGGCCTCGGCGATTTCAAAAGCTTTTTCCGCAGCCACTTTTTCTTTAGATTTTTTTATTTCCACCGTCACCAATCCGGAAGAGGCGCTTCCCAAAACGCTCACCAGGGTGGTGATGAGGATGGCAAATATCAGCTGGCTTCCGCGGTTTGTCATAAATTCTGTTTTAAATTCCGCAAGGCAATATTGGTTGACATATCAAAAGCGGCGGGCGAGCGATTGGGATCAGTGTCAATGGAAAGAAAAAAGCGGACAAGCCGGATGGAGCTTACATTGACCGGAAATGCCAAAGGGTTTTCCGCGCCCGTAAAATTTTGGTCATAGTATGAAAAAATATTGCTGTTTCTTATAAATTGCGCGATTACGGCCGCGGTCTCGGATCCGGAAGGATAGGCCGCCGGAGAGCCGATTGGCTGAATTATCCCTTTGATCAGATCATTGCCGGAAAGCGTCAGACGCACTCGTTCGCGCTCGTCGTCAGCGTCGGTATTGGCGTAAAAAATAAATTCCGAAGCGGTCGCGCGCTCAATGTTGTACGCGCCGTTTGAAGCCGTTTGCATCTCTCTGATTTCTTTCACGGTCTGATCGTAAGCTTTGCGAAAAGCGTTGACCGCCCTAGCCTGATCATTGGAATACTGCCAAGTCCGCCAGCCCCAAACGAAAAGCGCGGAAATGGCGATAGACAAAATGCCCATTATGAAGATGGTGGTGACGATTTCAACGATGCTGTATCCGTTTTTTTTCATAAATATTATTTTACGGTTCCGGCGTTAGCGGAATAATTTGTTCCGTTTGGCTTTGCACGTCAACCATTGTGGAATACGGAATGTAGCCGGTTTTTGTTATTTCAACCAAATACGAATCATTTCGCAGATCGCTGAAAAAAACCTGCCCGGGCGGAGTGCAGCCGGAGGTGTAGCCGATGGCAACGCTTGAAAGAGTCGGGGAATAGCGTCTGTCTTCCGCGGACAGAATAGCGCGATAGCGGATATAACGGCTATTGTCAAATAAATTGCCCAGCGTCATTCCGCTTATTGAATAATATGTGTCAGCGGTATTGTCCGGACCTTTGAAATTCCAGGCGGAGTTGTCGTTGTTGGCCGCGATTTGGAATTTTACGCTGTCCGTTCCGGTTTCGGCGATTTGATTGGCCGGATCCCATTGGATTCCCTGGAAAGCGCTGGAGCCGCCCGTGTCAAAAGTTGACGATTCCAGAACGCCGGGAGTCTGATAGGATTCAACATCATAATTGACGGAAACCGTATCAATGGTCGGGGTTAACAAATTGTCCGGCGTTTCCAATTCCACGCGCAGGCGCAGATCGCTGCCGCGCAGGGCGAATTCGCGAGGCTCGCTTAAATTTACTGGTTCAAAATTCAGCCCGCCGTCAGAGCTTAGTAAATATCGAATCGTGCCGTCGTTTAAATTTTGTGTCGCATCCGCGGTAGCGCCGGCGATCCAGCCATCCGTTGAATTTATTTTGATTGTTTGCGCCGCGGCTTGCGATTCGTAAAGGCCGCCGTTTTGCGGCAGGCTGATTATGCCCGAGCCGTCCCATACGGCAGTCGTTGCGCCTATGTCTTGGCGGTCAATGGCAGAAAACGATTCTTCATAGCCGAAATTTTCAGTTGATTTCGATAACGTCAGAATTCCGGCAGTGGTCGCATCGTCTATATTTTGATCTTTGCTCCAATATTGATCAGGATTGGCAAGCATTGCTTGATTATTTCCTCCGGACCAATCTGATTGGATGAAAAATCCGCGACCCGTAATAAGAGTGGCTGGATCGTCGCCGGTGCGGGAAACCGTCACAGTCGCGTCGGTCAGCGGCAATACGGTGTTCGCGTCATTGACTGTGATAAGCAGGGAATGCGGCGAGTGCGGCGCCAAAACCAAAGTGAGCTCTTGGGAAACTCCGGCCGGCAGATCAATGACTGAAGGATTTTTTCCGGCAATGTCGTCGTTTCCGCCGGTCAGATTAAGATCATATTTATCCCATTCCAGGTCGCCGATGGTCACTCTTCCGTTCTGTCCGGTATCATGATCGCCCGTATATTTTAGCGTATCAGGATTATTGCCGCGAAGTTTTTTGCTCTTAAGCCTGAAAGCCTTATTGGAAATCGTTTGGCATTGCTGGTTTATTGTCTTAACCGTCAGGGCGCTTTTGCGATCTATGGTGAAGCTCGCCTCCGTCACTTCATTGGCCATAATTGACAGATCGGTCTTGAGAGGCGTGTAGCCGTTGCCGTTCGGGTTTTCCGTTCCGTCGGTCGTGTAGCCCGATTTGGCGACCGAGATGCGGTAGCTTTGAAGCGACGGCGGCAGGCTCAAAACTGAAAGATTGCCATCAATGTCAGTGGTATTGGTAATATTTACAACCGGGATGGTTGTTGAATTGGCTATTTGCACTGTCGCTTCCGGCACTGGCTGGCCGGCGGCGTCAAACACTTTTAAAAGAAGCGATCCGGTATTGGGCGCCGATTCCAGGCCGCGCGGAGAAATTATCGTAGTCAGAGAAGTAAGAGTTTTTGATCCGGAAAGAATTTTGATTTCAGCTCTTTTGTAATCGTTGGGCGCGGTGTCGCGCGGCTTTCCGACGATCGTGCCGGCCGCATTGCCGTCAAACGGATCATCCATATAATCAACTCGCGTCGTAACCGTGAAAGTCAAGCCGGAGCGGGAAATATTCTGGTTTGAAGGAATTGAACCGGCAGGCCACCCGGCAGTCGTGCCGATCTGGTCATAAGGAAGATTGCGGTAAAGCTCCATGAATTCATTGGCGATTCCGATGGCCGCGGTTTTGGCCCGGGCCGTGGCTGATGTTTTCAGGGCAATGGTTAAAATACTCGCGCCTGAAACAAGCGCGAAGCTCACGATGCCTAAAGTCACAATACTTTCAGCCAAAGTGAAACCTAGCATTTTTTTCGCCTTGCGGATTTTATGTTTTATGTATTTTTTCATTTAAGTATTCCCTGCGTGATTATGAATAAAATGTAAATTACTATAAGCGCCACGCCTTCGTTTCGAGAAAGCGTGGCTTTGGTTTTCAGGAAAATGTTAAACAGCGCGGCAATGATGATTAAAAATGCGATTCCGGTGAATAGCAGTTTTGAATCGCCTATGACAATGGGAGAGATTAGCGCCACGATTCCCAAAAGAAGAGTGTTGACTACGGCGCTCCCGATCACATTGCCGAAAGCCACATGATTGTGTTCGGTGTTGCGATTTTTTACGGTAATGAAAATCTCCGGAAGATTGGTGCCGAATGACAGAATCAAAAATCCGACAACGACCGGCGCGATATGCCAGTTCTCGGACAAATTGCCGGCCAGAAAAACGACAAAGCGCGAACCGATTAAAAGGCCGATAATTCCGGCCGCGAACCAGAGCCAAAGCTTGTGCGCGTGAACATCGTGCCGGATAAAAGGACGGGTGATCTCGGTTTCAATTTTTCTGCGCTTAATAATAACGATGGATAAATACACCAGATAAATCGCGATCAAAATCAATCCGTCCGCTCGGGAAACGATTCCGTCTAAAGCCAGCAGCAGGGGAAAAAGAATTATTATGGTTGAAGTATAGATTGTCCTTTGTTCAATGCGGTCGTGTAAATGTATTTTGCCGTTTAATATGGCTGATAGTCCCACCACAAAAGATAAGAGCACGATATTGGCGCCGATAAGATTGCCGTAAGACAAGCCCGGAATTCCTTTCAGCGCCGAATTTATACCCACCAAAAGTTCCGGAGCGGAAGTGGCCAAGCCCAAAATCACAAATCCGATGGTCAAATCGGAAAGCCCCCAGAGTTTGGCAATATCTATAATGGCCCTGGTCGTCAGATTGGCCGATTTGCCAAGAAGCCAGAAAAGGGGGACAAGGAGGATGAGATACAATACGGACATAACTAATACAGTTTTTTGATTTCTACTCCCGTATAATAATATTTCAATATTTCTTCAAATGTTTTTCCCAGCTCCGCCATCGCCCGCGCGCCTTTGCCGGAGAGGCCGACCATATGATTGCCGGACAGGGTCAAAGCATTGGAAATAATACCTAGAGGATCGTCTGTCGCCATTGCCCAAGGATAATCTTTTTCCGGATCCGCGCATTTCCAAACTTTGCACCACCTTCTGGTTTTACCGTCCGTACCCGAGGAATAAGAAGCGATAATAACGCCTTGAGGATTTTTTTCATCAACGGCGTAAGGATGGATCAATACTTGTCCTTCTGTTTCCAAGACAGCTTTCGTGGTATTTGGCGCGCGCAATTCCAAATTATAACCGCGATACACTTGGTCGGTCGTCATATTTATATCATAGCCTTCGGTTTTGTGTTTTGTTTTGTAAATATTCAGGAAAGCGGCATAGGTTCTCGCGGCTATCATCATTGTTTTCAGGTAAATCGGATTGTCTCTGTCGGACACTTCGGCAATGCCGCGCAAATACTCTTCCAAAGCCACTTCTTCAATCGCCCAGTAAGTCGTGGAATCGGGAAGCAGGCGGAATTCAATCGTACCGCGGAAAAGATTGTCGTTTAAAGTGGTGTTCCAAGCCGGGTGGCGTTCAAAAGTGGTGATTTCAGTAATGGTTGTCTGGTTGCGCGGCACAAAACGGGCGGGCGAAGAAATATTTATGGTCTGATTTTCCGTCAGAACGGAAAACGACGCCGTATCAATCGGCGCCACGCTAATCAGAGAAGACGGTTTAACAGCCAAAATTACTTTGCCGGTTGAGTCAATAAGATCAAGAATATCATTTGCCCTGAATTGAGTTTCTTTGTTTTTTGAAAAAAGTCCGACGCGTATTAGCGGCTCTCCGGCCACAAAGCGGGGGGCAGCCGCTTCGGTTTTCGGCAAAACAGATAAATTTAGCGGAAACCGGCTTGTACCGATGCTGCCCATATTTTCCGCATTAAGAAAAAATGTTTCTCGGTAAGAACCCGGCGTATCCGGCGCCTTGAAAATGAAAGAACAGGAAAATTTTTGCTTAGGTTTGATTTTTGATTTTGAAGCAATCCGGCAAGGTGTTTTATTGTCAGTCCAAGAGCTGTCCGCAAAAGAACTCAAAGATTTTAGATCGCCTGCGGATAATGCCAGTGGAAATTTTTGCGCGTCCCATGAAATTTTGCTCGTATTTTCAAATTGGACGCTAACGGTTTTTGCTTTTCCTTGTTCAATTTCCAGAGATTCCGGCACCGTTGATTTTATTGTTATTTGCGGAAAAGAAATGATTGTCAGAGAAAAATTTCCTCCGTCAATAAATCCATGGCCGGCTTTGGCCAGAGAAAAGTATTCGGTATATCGTCCGATTTCTTTCGGCGCGGTGATTGCGAATTTGATATTGGCCGTTTCGCCCGGTTTGACGGATTTGGAAAGACCGGCCGGCCGCCACCATTTTTTCCAGCTTTTATGCTGAAATTTGCTTTTTACGGTTTTTTGCGATTTTTCATCTGCCGTATTCAGGGCGGTAAAAAAAGAACCTGATGTTTGCCAAGCGGTTGTCCCGATATTTTTTATTTTAACTGAAACTGTAAAAGATTGGCCTGGTTTAAGACGTAAAACAGACGAACCTTGAGAAATGACTTGCGTCTCAAGCGGTTTGGCGGCAAGGGCATTTGCAGGACAAGATAATAATAAAGCACCAAACACTAAGCACCAAACACCAAATAATAACCAAAATCCCAATTTACGAAATTTAGACGATTTTTTTTGATTTTTTGAATTTTGAAAATTGGTATTTATTTGAAATTTGGATTTTGAAATTTGGATTTTCATAGTATATATTATATCATAAAAATTACTCTTTTTCAACCGGCAAAATATGGCGGGGTTGACACATTTTGACTTATTTCATATAATCAATTTAAATTTGCTATAAATAATAAGATACTGCCATGCAATTGAATGACGCTCAAAAATTCCAATGTCCCGCGTGCTCGCACGAGCTTCATTCTTTTGAAGCCGATGTTTTGGAAAATCACGGATCTTGGTGTTTGGTGGAGACGGCCTGCCGCCATTGCGGTTCTTCAAGTCTTGGCTTGATTATCGGTCGGGGGAAAAAGGTAAAGCATGTCAAACTTCTAAGCGATATCCAAAAAGAAACGCATAAGCATGTCAATGCCGAAGAGGATTACATTGAAGGATTATTAAAAAAAGAACAAATGTGGGCGGAATGCTAACGCCTGCATCTTAAAACTTGCAACCTGAAACATTATTAAATAAAATAATCCAATCATAGAATTTTTATCAGATTTTAAGAGATTCGCAATTAAGATACAAGATATAAGATTCATGATACATGACAATGATTTATGACCCAACAATCCATTTCCTTAGACACCAATCGGAGGGATATTTTAGGAAAAAAAGTCAAAACGATTCGCGCGCAAGGAGTGACACCGGGCGTACTGTACGGCCACGGCATTGAAAATATATTACTTTCAATCCCGACCACAACATTGGAAAAAGTCTATAAGCAGGCGGGCGAGAGTACGCTGCTAGATTTGACCATTGACGGCAAAGACCAGCGCAAAGTGATTATTCAAGATGTCCAGTACGACAATGTGAAGGGAAGTATCATCCATATTGATCTGCATGAAGTGAAAATGACGGAAAAATTGACTACGGAAATTCCTTTGAAATTCATCGGCGAATCAAAAGCTGTGAAAGAAGCGGGCGGCGTATTCGTGGCCAATATGGATCATTTGAAAGTGGAATGTTTGCCCGGCGATTTGGTTCACAAAATAGAGGTGGATATTTCAGTATTGGTTGACTTTGAGTCGGCCGTCCATATCAGAGATATTAAGACGCCCAAAGGCATAGAATTGCTGGATAATGCCGATGAAGTGGTGGCGGTGGTCGCTCCGCCGCGCGCTGAAGAAGAAATAGCTGCTCCTCCGGCCGAAGGCGAAGCGGCCAAAGTGGCCGAAGTGGCGGTAGTGGAAAAGAAAAAGAAAGAAGAAGTGGTTGAAGAAAAATAAATTTCTTATGAAAGATTCTATTCGCGATTTCTTGTGGAAAGTTAAAGAAGGTTTGACGAAAAACAAAAGCGTTTTAATTTCATTGGGCGTAATATTGCTGATTATTGCCGTGGGCGGAGCCGTCTGGCTTGGCGCGAGCGTATTTTCCGGGAAATTAAACGATTGGGATGCCAATAAAAATACGAATGATTCCATTTTAGGGAATGAAAACGCCAATGAATCGGCGGTTAATCTAGTCCCTCGCCGGATTGACGGCGTACTGGTTCCGGAAGACGAATCAAATTTTTATCCGGCCGCGATTATTATTGAAAATCTGACAGCAAGTCGCCCGCAATCAGGACTCGATCAGGCGCAGCTGGTGTATGAGGCGCTTGCTGAAGGCGGAATCA
>SCPX01000044.1 GCA_004298615.1 Patescibacteria group bacterium
CCAAAAAAATCAGCGGGGCTTATAAATCAAACGCTTCAGCGGTGAAGGGGACTTATGTCGTCACCTTAAATTACACCGACGATCAGTTGAAAAAAGCAAAAGTGAAGGCGGAAAAAATCCGCATCGCGTTTTATAATCCGTCAACCGGGAAGTGGCAATATGTCGGCAAAAATTATCCAACAAAAAAAACCGCTATTGTTTATACGAAAACTTTGGGAACATTTATTTTGGTGGCGGTGAAGTAATATTATTAAAGCTGGACTTTGACAGTTTTTGAAAATTTTGCGCGGCGGGGGATATTTGTGGTATAATAATCGAAGTCTAAAATTTAAAATTAAAAGTTCAAAGTTAGAATTAAAAAGTTGAAAGTTATGGATAATGATAATAACTTTTAATTTAAGACTGCAATTTTGAACTTTGCATTTTGGACTTTTAATTAACCTCATGCTTTCTTCAAAAAAACCCAAATCATATATTTTCACGGGAGGGATTTTAATCTCTTTAATTTTTAACTTTGCACTTTTAACTTTCAATTTCGCTTTCGCTCAAGGCCTGGATCTTCCCTCGGTCGCCAGTCTGCCCGATCGTCCTTTGCCTGATTTGCTGGTCGGCATTATCAACGGCTTCTTAGGACTGCTCGGCGTCATCGCTTTGGGCGTTTTAATCTACGGCGGCTTTGTCTGGATGACTTCGGGCGGCATCCCCCAAAGAATCGCCTTAGCCAAAAGAATCCTTCTTTCCGCCGCTGTCGGCTTTTTCTTCGTCCTTATCAGCTGGGCGGTCGTTAATTTTGTCATCAATGGCGCCGCGGGCGGAGGAGGGGGAGGACCCGGCCCGGGGCCGGGACCGGGGCCGTTGCCGGGTCCCGTTTCTTGTATGAGTTGGAAATTTGTTGATCCGAGAGATGGAGAGACCGGTGTTCCTTTATGCGCTCCGATTCAGGCGGAAACCTTGAATGAAAATCTTGAATCGGAAGCAACCATAACTACCGGCCCAGGCGGCGATATTCAGGTGCAGCAGTTTTGCACGGCAGACAATCAATGCCCGCTCGGTCTAGGAGGAGTTTGCGCCGGAATGTTTTGCCAAAATCACTTGCCCGGTTCTGTTCAGGTAAAAAATCGCACCCTGACATTTTATCCGTCCCAGCTTCTGACCGCCGGAGCCGTATATCTGGTTTCTCTCACGAGCGGTATCACCAACGCTTCCGCTTCCCGAACCGCCTGCCCCAAGACTTGGCAATTCACCGCCGGTACTGATGTGGACACCACTCCGCCCACCGTGCTTCAAGTCTCGCCCAAGGACAACAATACGGATGTATGCTTGGCTAAATCAATCAAAGTTCAATTTTCCGAGCCAATGGATCTGATTTCAATGCAGGATGTTTTGACCGCCGATACGGCGGATAATGCTCCATTGGTTTGCCAGGAAGGAGCGAACAAAGGTGCGGCCTGCGCCGTTGACGCGGATTGCTATTTTGCCTGCGATCCGACCGGTCTTTTTTGCAAAGGCGGAATAAATGAGGGACAAACTTGCGCTTTGGCATCGGAACAAACTGTTTGTCCGGCAACAGTCGCCGCTTGTTATGCGGATAATTTGGCGGCTTTGGAAATCAGTCCTTTAGATACGCAAGACGCCGTCAACGATCTATCTTTTAATGCTACTGTTCTGGCGTCAGACAGAATCTCTTATTCTCATTCCAAGAATTACAAAGAAAACACAACCTATAATCCAATCTTGCGAGCTGATGTTTTGAAAGACCGCTGCGGCAATCCTTTGGATGGGGAACTCGCGCCGGACGGAGTAGCCGAAGGAACGACGACAGACGATTATGCGACCGGAACCGAATCATTGCCGGATCAAGTTGGCAATGTCTGGTCTTTCAGAACCGGTAATAATCCGATTTGTACGCCGGTAATAGACAATATTGCTCCAAACAATGGGTTTTATGACGAAATCGGCGGCGACAATTCTGATGAGATAATTATTACCGGAAATAATTTTGACGATATTGCCGCGAACATTGTTTTTAATCAAAATACCATAGCCAGTACAGGCGGTATTCAAGGATGTTTTGATAAAGGCGCGCCAGCTTACACAAAAACTACCGATGCGTGTGTAGATCCGGCTACGGATTGGGTGGATAATCTGATTAAAACTAGAATCCCCGCAAGCGGTGGATCCTCCAACGGCGCTATTTCTGGAGGAGTTTATGTTTTAGTGGATAATTTTGATTGCGTCGGAGCGCCTGCTGTTTGCGTAGGCGGCACAAGATCGGGCGAGTCCTGCGACGGGGCTGTAAACATCAACGGTCCGACCGACCCGCAATTCAATACTTTGGGTTGTCCGGGCGGGGCGTCCAATGCGGTGAATTTGGATGTTTTGTCGCCGCGCCTCAAAGCAATTTCTCCATCAAACGGCGGTCCGGGCTCATGGATAACGATTTATGCGAATACAGCGAATCCGGCAAACGGTTTTGGAGCGGCCGCGGGATCAGCCGATTTGATAGACAGCGCCGGCAATCGGATCCCTTTGTCTTTTCCGTGCGCTTTAGGCTGGAGCGACGGTTATATCATTGCCGAAATTCCATTAGGGACAGCCGCGGGATCGTACGCGGTCCAAGTGACTCGCGCTGACAATCGGCATTCCAATTTGGGTAGTTTTACAGTTGACGCATCACCGATCGGTCCGGGGATTTGCGCCTTGTCTTTGTCTTGCGGCGAAATTAATACGGCTTTTGACATCTCCGGCAAGCGGTTCGGAGCGGCGGTTGATCAAGTTGTTTTTAAAAAAGGCGCCGTGGAAACTCCGGCCGATCTTACCAGCACTGTCTGGACAGATACGAACATTACCGGCATCAAAGTGCCGGCCGGACTGCCGGACGATAACTACGAGGTGATTGTAAAAGTAGCGGGAACACCTTCAAATGGTATTGGATTTAATAAGCCCTGCGCCGGCACACCGTGCGACAGCGACACCGTAGCGCCTTTGTGTCAGCCGGATCCCGCCATTTGCTCGGCACTGGGTCCGACCTATTCCTGCAACCCGGGAACCTGCATGTGCGACAATAATCCGCTTCCCAAAGTCGTTCAGCAAAATTCCTGCACTTTTGGAACGCAAAGTCCGTCGCCTTATCGAGATCAAATAGATTCGTGCCTAAATGCCGTAATTGGTGTTCGGTTTGATAAAGATATGGAGGACGCAACTGTTGTAAAAGCAAACATTCAAGTTGATATCTGTGGAAATGATGATTGTTTAATAATAACTTCCTCTAATATAGATAAAACATTATGGGGTTATTTATTTGGTGCTTGGGATGGAGTAAAAGAAGGTTTTGCGCTTCAACCGAATCCAGATTTATTGCCAAATACCGCCTATCGCGTCACACTAAAAGAAACGATGACATCAGCGATATCATTGGGGGGTTATCATCTTGACGGCAATAGTAATGGAGTGCCGGACGGACCAGGGCCGGGGCCATTGAAAGACGATTATTCTTGGATTTTTAAAACGAGCAATGATTCTTGCAAAGTAAAAAGCATTTCAACATCGCCGGTGAATATGTCGGTCGCGGTCAGCGGTTCAAAACCAATTTCAGCCTCACCGCAAGCGGAAAACTGCAATATTTTAAACGCTTCGGACTATAATTGGGAATGGACAGAAGCGGATAATACAATAGCGACTGTGACAAAAACAGTTGCTCCGAATCAAAGCGTATTAGGCGTTAAAGCTGGCGCCACAACCGTTAGCGCTAAAATTACCAATCCTGCCGAAGCGTCTATTTCCGCCGGAACAAGCAACATCACAGTAACCAATAATTTATTTTGCTCCGATGCGGGTCTCGCTGCCGTTTGGAAATTTGACGAGCAAGACGGCGACATTGCTCTGGATTCAAGCATAAGCGGCGCCAATGACGGCGCATTAGCGAACAATCCGACACGGCTGTCAACCGGATGCAAATTCGGAAAATGTCTAGCGTTTAATGGAACCAACACTTATGTTAATGCGGGCGCGTCAATGTCTTTGGCAATGACTGACGCGTTTACGGTCCAAGCATGGATTTATCCAAAAGGAAGCGGAAGCTGTACCGGTCCCACCGGCGGCGGGGGAATAATTATAAACAAAGAAGGCGAGTATGAAATAGCAAGATTTGTTGATGGTTCAGTCAGATTTGCCATTGCGAATACAAATCCAAGCTGGGTTTTTGTCAATACTGGATACATAGTGCCGCTAAATACTTGGACGCATTTAGATTGGGTTTATTCAGACAGCGATAATTTCATTAAGATGTATGCGAATGGCAATGAGGTGTATTCCGGATTCGGTGACGGAATTATCGGTGATAGTCATCCAGGAGATGATGATTTTAGGATAGGAAGCCGACAGGCAGTCGTTTGCGATGGGACTAATCAATATTTTGATGGAGTAATCGACGAAGTCCGTATTTGGAATAAAGCCCTTGGCATTTCAGAAATAAAATCAATTTACAATCAGGCCTGTTTGCCGATTGCCGTTATTTCCTGTTCTGATCCCAATCTCAAAGCCGTGTGGAAACTTGATGAAAATTCCGGTATTGTGGCCAATGACAGTTCTTCAAATAATAATGACGGACAGCTAAATTATAGCCCGACCTGGGTCGCGGCTGGATGTAAATTTGGAGGATGTTTGAGTTTTGATGGGAATAATGATTTTATTGAAGTTCCCAGTAATCCCGTTTTCAATTTCGGGGACGGGACAAACGATCGGCCGTTTACTTTTGAGGCATGGGTGAAGCGCAGTGATTTAGTTAAGAGTGGTGTTATTTTTTCAAAATATTATACATATTTGACCAATACTCGCTCTCAATATTGGCTTCGAATTAATGCGGGCGGTAAATTAAACATTGGTTTAACTGATGCTCCAATTGACGCCAGAATATTAACTGAAACAACAAACCCAGCTATTATTGACACAAATTGGCATCATGTGGCGGCGACTTATGATGGAAGCTCCTCTAACGTCGGCCTTAAAATATATGTTGACGGACTGGAACAGGCTGTTACACCTTCGTCTGTTGGTTCTTATGTTGCGATGGAATCTACAACGGCAAATTTTCAAATTGGTCGCTACACGGACAGCCTTAATAACGGAGAAAACCTTTTCGGCTCCATTGACGAGCCGCGCATCTGGGATAAAGCCCTGACGCAAGAAGAAATCATATCCGCAATGAGTCAAGCGTGTTTAGCGGGAGGAGTAGGAGTCGCTATTTGCGGTAATAGCATTATTGAAGGAGCCGAGCAATGCGACGATGGAAATGTTATAAACGGAGACGGTTGTTCCGCGATTTGCAAATGGGAGCAGATCTATTGCACCGATCCAAGTTTGACCGCGGTCTGGAAAATGGACGAGGGGATTGGCGTCGTCGCCGGCGACAGCACGGCTAATAATTTGGACGGCGCCTTAAAAAACGGTCTCAATAACACCGGTTGGAAATCCGGCGCGGATTGCCAGTTCACGGATGGCAGATGTTTGGAGTTTGACGGGGCGGATGATTATGTGGAAATTTCTAACTCGCCACTACTGTCTTTCAGTAGTCCGTTCACAATAGAGGGGTGGATTAATCTTGCGCAATACACGGGTAGCGCGGCAATGATTTTTGATAAATATGACGGCGCTGGCGTTAAAGGTTTGGAGCTTTATGTCCGGACTGTCGGTCCTTGCGCTAACAAATTTGAGGGATCGCCGAATAATAATGATTATTGTGATTCAGTAAGCGGTACGAACATAGATTTGAATGCATGGTATCATATTGCACAAACATACAATGGCGCAAATTTTCGGATATATGTTAATGGAGTAGAGCAAGGGAGTGGCCTGCCCTTTACTGGCAATATTTCAAATAATCAATCGTTGCGATTTGGTTCTGACGCAAATGGAAATAGTAAATTTAAAGGGAAAATGGATGAAATGCATATTTGGAACAAAGCTCTCACTGATAATCAAATTCAAAGTATTTATAACAGCGGCACTGGCCGGCAATGCCTTGCCCCGCAAAAGGGTTCGGCCTGCGATTTGGATCTGACCGCCCCGATGTGCCAGCCCAATGCCGGTCTTTGCGAATCGGGCGATCCGACTCTGCGCTGCAGTATTACATCCTGCACTTGCCAACCGGCATTTGCGGTGGTTCCGCCCCCGACTTTTACCGTTGATTCGGGCGGCTCTCTTGCTTGCCGCAACACGGCCATTACCGTGAATTTCAATAATCCCATTGGCGCGTCAACGATCAAGACCGCCACGACCACCGTTAAGCCCAAATCCCCGCCGATTTTATCCGAAAATTTTGACGCGGGACTGCCGGCCGGATGGGTGACAACGCAAACCGGAGGAACGGGCATGCTCACTTGGCAAGGAATCAACGGACAGTTGGTTGAAGGAAGTGATAATAATGCCGGCTGGTTTGCCAGTCCAAATGCTTTACCGTCAACCACGAATTTTCGCATCTCTTTTGATACAGGCGCTTTAGGACCGGGCGATAACGCGATTGGAATCGCTTGGAACTATAAAGATGAAAATAATTATTATCGCCTTATCTGGGAAGATCCAACCGATTGGTACGCAGGAATTTATCTGACTCGTCTCGTTTTGCAAAAGCGAGTAGACGGCAATTTGGTAGAAAACGCTTCAGTGACAGACAGCGGTTTAGTCGGTCGCGGGCTTGTTGAAACAAGCGGACCTATCGCGCAAGTAGGGCAATCCGCTCATTTTTACATTGATGTGGTCGGGACAAAAATAACAGTTTCCAACGATGCAGGGACACTCTTGTCATATAATGATTCGCAAGCACCCTCTATTCTCCCGGGAAAAATCGCTTTTTATACTCTGGACAATGATGGCGGAATATTTTACGACAATCTGGTCGTCACTGAATACGAGGCGACGAACATTCCGGGCACCGTGGAGCTTTATGCTCTCCAATCCGCTACCGGAAATCTCTTGGCAGACGGGGATATGGAAAAATCAGATACAATCCTATGGCAACAATACGCAACCCCGAAAGTTATTGAAAAATCTACAGCGGAAAAAAAGAGCGGTAAACAATCGCTACATGTTATTACAGATACTCCCGATTGCGTGCCATGCGGAAGTCATGAGGGCGTTGTTACGAACATCGGAGTCGTTAATCCAGGAGACCGCGTTCGCGTTAAAGGATGGGCTAAAATAATGTCTGGTAATTTCATTGCCGCAATTGCAACTAATACTTCGGGCTCTTGGATGGCCAGTAATCCAAACGCGCCATTTGGTCCCGGAAACTGGCGCGAGTTTACGGTTGATTTAAATTGGCCTACGACAAGCTCGTCAGGACCTCTTGTAATGTGGTTTGCGGAAGGCGCCGCTCCGGACAGCGAATTTTACATTGACGATGTTTCCGTGACAATTGAACATAATCTGGCCGTGGATATTTCCGCTCGCGTAAGCGGCAGCCAATTGACAATTTCACCAAAACAATTTTTGGATACGAATAGGAACTATATATTAAATTTGCACGGAGCGATTGCCGCAAATATTGATCCTGATGGCCCATATACTTATGATCCGGCAAATGTTATTAGATCAATCAACGGAACTCCTTTAGAAACTGTAAATGGAATTTATGACTGGAATTTTAACACCGGTACGGAAATTTGCAAAATCGGCAAGGCGGAGATCGTTTTTACGAAAAATCCGCCGGCAAGCGCCGTGTCTTATAAAAGCCCGGATCTTTTCGTTTGCGCCGGGGATAGCTGTCAAGACGATGTTGATGGCGTGACTTCGGGAAACAATCACTTGGCCACCGCCATTCCTTATGCCGTCAACGGCGGCATTTTGGCCGGACCGATGATTTTTGCGTGGACGCCAAGTACGGATGCGCCGTTTTCCGTCGGGAATTCCAATCCGGTTGATCCTACCAAGCAAAATCAGTTCATTACTCCCAAACCTATGAATGGTCAAGGAACTCTCGCGGCGCAAGTGGATCAACTTGACGCATCGCTCAATGTTATCGGTACAGCCAAAGCATCAGCCAATATCACCGTCGCGCTTTGCGAAAATCCGTGGCCGGCCGTTCCGGCCGATTGGTCAATATTTCCATTTCAAGATGTTCCCGCAGCAACATCAACCAATTTCAGCTTGTGGTATTGCCGCGACAGCGGAAATATGCAGGATCTGACAGATGATTTACCTGATTTGACCGTACAGGAAGTGACGAATTTTCCCGGAAATCCAAAACCGATAAAAGAATATTTGTACTATGACGCGGGCAATGTAAATGACGCGCTTGGTATTCGCGTATACGCAAATCAGAACGGCTTGCCGCTTTCCGAGTGGTTGAGTCAAAACGCCAATGTAAACGGCGGCCAGTCGGGAGTATTCAACGGCTGGGAATCGGTCAAAGCCGGACGATCTCTCTATGTTTCCGCGGCCAATGATGTGGGATCAGGCATTTATATGAATGTTTATCTAATTTCTTACAGCGATAAAGCTGGAAGCACTATGATAGGAATTTACAATCAAATGATCAGCAATTGGAAATTTATGTCTAACGGCATTACTGATCAGGATATTGCCAAATTGCAAAGAGATTTAAAACGCGTTGCCGATATGAAGACAATAGCCACCGCACTTGATAATTACAAAACAAAAAATGGATCTTATCCTAAATTAGACGCCGGAACATATTTGCCCGGTATGTCCACTTCGGTCTGGCCCTCCTGGCAAGCCTCGTTCGGCAATGCTTTGCAAACCAGCATACCAAAAGATCCGATAAACAGCTTAGGTAATTTAATGGCGTGGTGGAAATTTGACGAGGGGAAGGGGATTGCGGCAAAGGATAGTTCTCTAAATGGCAATGATGGCCAGTTTATTAATAATCCCGTTTTGAAGTCCGGATCGGATTGCAAATCCGGCGGTTGTTTGGCGCTTGACGGATCCGACGATTATGTAAAATTGCCGGATATTTTTTCAGCCACGCCTGGCGCGATTACCGTAGAGGGATGGTTTAAGACGACGACAACGGCGCAGTCGATGTTTTTCAGCATTAATAGTTATAGTATGTATATTAATAGAAGTGGTCAACCAGCCGGATCATTATTACCCTTTTTTGATAATAATTCTACCGGAGATCCCGGTTGGGGGAATTATAATGACGGGCAATGGCATCATTTCGCGGCCACAAATGATGGATCAAAAACTTCTTTGTATACAGACGGTGGTTTTATTAACAGTCGGCCGGAAAACTTTAGTTCTAGTTTGAGCGGGGCGGCAATTGGGGTTATATACGACGCATCGGCAAATTGGTATAAGGGTTCAATAGACGAACTCCGGGCTTACAATCGCGCTCTGTCCGGATCTGAAATCGCCCTCTTGGCCGCGAACGGCAATGCGGACGCCACGGGCTGGAATCAGGATTCAAATTCTTTCCGTTGCGACGCGGGCGCCGACTTTGACTCGCATATTTATCAATATCTGTACAACAATGCAAATTCGTATAATCTTTATGCGTCAATGGAGTATGTTGGACCGACCACTGGAAATACTTATCGCCAGACAGATATTGCATCACCATTCCCGCAGCCGACCGTAAGCTACAGTTGTTATAATTATAAGTTACCATAATTTATTTTCCAGAGCATTTGTGATATAATATCTTTGCCTTGAATCATGAATCTTAAAACATGAATTTTGAAACATGGATCTCGTATCTCGTATCTCGTATTAATTATTTGAAATATGGATGATATTGATAAAACCGCGGAACAAGAAATAAAAAAGCTTTTTCAGAGCTTCGTTGATTTTAAAAAAAACAAAGTTTTTGTTTTTGGATCGCGGGCAAGAGGACGGGCAAGAAAATTTTCCGACTATGATATAGGCATATTGGGCAGAAGACCTTTGAGTTCGGAAAAAATGGCGCTGATTAAAGACGCTTTTGAAGAATCAAATTTGCCTTATCGCGTAGATGTGGTTGATTTTTCAACCGTGTCAAAAAAATTCAAGAATATTGCGCTTAAAAAAATTAAAAAATTATGAACAACGCATTAGAATCAATTACGGACGACTTTAATAAAGCGCTTAATCGATTAAGCGAGGCGTTGGAACTTGCGCCTACCAGAATTCACAAAGACGCGACCATTCAGCGATTTGAGTTTTGCTTTGAGTTGAGCTGGAAAACGATTAAATTGTTTCTTAATAACCAGGGCATTGAATGCAAAAGTCCGCGCGATTGTTTTCGAAGAGCGGCTGATTACGGCCTGATTGATAATCCCGCTAGATGGTTTGATTTTTTAGACGCGAGAAATTTAATCGCGCATACATACAATATAAAAACAGCCGATAAAATTTATAAAAAAGCGGCAATATTCCGTAAAAACGCGCAGAAGCTGTTGAATGAATTAAAAGAACAATAAAGCTATCGGAGTCGGATTTCGATAATTCGTATGAATAAAACATTCTTAATGATTTCGCAAAAAAAACTTAAACCGATCATTTTCCTCGGAGGGATTTTTCTTTCCCTCGTTTTTTCGTTTTACGCTTTTGACGCTCTCGCCCAAGGCCTTGCCTCCCCCGATGTCGCCGGCACCGGATTATCCGATCGTTCTTTGCCGGATACAATACTTAATATCATTAACATAGCTTTGGGATTTATGGGGATCCTGGCCGTAGCCGTCCTCATTTACGGCGGCTATGTCTGGATGACTTCGGGAGGAATTCCTCAAAGAATCATTTTAGCTAAAAAAATCCTTTTATCCGCCGTAATCGGATTCATCATCATTCTCACTTCTTGGGCGATTGTTAATTTCATTATCAATGGTATGAATGGAGGAGGCGGTGGAGGTGGAGGCGGGGGAGGCGGGGGAATCTTACCGGGAGCATCATCTTTTGTCCGTAAATGGGTTGATCCTTATAATAATGAACCTAATGTTCCTTTGTGCCGCATTGTTCAGGCCGGTTTTTCCGACAATTTAAGTCCCGGTACTGTAAACAGCAATAATGTCGTCATTAAAGAATATTGCGCCATTATCAATAATTGCGATCTTCATGACGACGGCGCAGTCAACACCAGCGATTCCTGCCAAGGAGATAATTATTGCGGGTATAATATAGCCACAGCCGGCGTATTTAATATCACAGGTAAAACATTTGAATTCCTTCCCAATAAAGAATGGTTTGATAACACCCAGTATCGGATTGAATTGACCGGTAATATTCAAAATCTTTCACTAAGCGAGTTTCTGGTTCCATCTACTTCAATTTTCACCACCGGCGCTACCACGGATAACACTCCGCCGCAAGTTCTTCCGAATATTTCACCGGCCAATGGCGATACTGATGTTTGTTTGATTAAGTCTGTCACGGTCCAATTTTCAGAACCAATGAGAGTCTCTTCTCTGCAAGACGCGCTGACTTTAGATAGCAATGATCCGGACTACGCTTCTTTGGAAATTGATCCGATTTCTCCGGCCGGCCTCGCTTTTGATTCATCCATCCCTTCTTCCAGCACGGCCGCGTATTCCCCGACCGTTCTTTATGCTCAAAATCAGGCCTACAATCCGGTGTTAAGATCCGGCGAAGATATAAATGGAAATAAAGTCTTGGAGGTCCCTGAAGATTTGAACGGAAACGGAAAATTGGATGCCATTCAAGATGCTTGCCTTAATTCATTGGACGGCAATGCCAATGGAACAGCTCAGGGATCACCTCTTGATGATTACGGCGATTCGCCGTCGGATGTTACTATTGATCCTCCGGGAGACAATCCGGCGATTAATAATTATGTTTTCACCACCGGCACTACCGAAGAATGCATTCCCGAGATCACCGGCATCACCGCCGCTCCCGCGTATTACGATTCACCCAACGAAATCATCACCATTAACGGCAAAAATTTCGGCACCATCCCCATAGAAGTCCGCTTATCAAGCAATGTATTTGTCAACGGAGGTACCAATTCTTGTCTTGACCTCGTCGTAAACACTAACGACGGCCGGGCCTGCATTCAATCTTGGGCCGACGGCCAAATTACATTAATTCCTCCGGCCAGAGACGGCTCTTCCAATGGCGCCATTGACGGGCCGGTGCAAGTCAAGCTCGGCGGTTTCGCCGCATGTACCGGTACTTGCGCGGCCGGCCCGAATAAAGACAAGGCTTGTGCCGCGGCCGATCCAGATTGTCCGATCGGTGATTCCAATACGAATTTTTCCATAGATATTCAAAGTCCGCATATTTCTGCGCAGTCCAGAAAACAGGGCCCCAAAGGCCAAGCCATCACTTTGGCCGGTACGGACTTCGGAGACGGAGATAATGATGCGGGAGACGATGACTCGGATGACGACGCAGTTGACGGTATTGTGCGATTTGTCAGGCAAGGTGATCGCGAGGTGGTGAACGGAATATTCCCATGCAGCGCTTTATCTTGGACTATTAATCGGATTATTGTGGAATTTCCTATTGATACTGGCGCGGTGACCGTAAATACGGGCGATATTTTTGATGTGCAGATTGAGCGAATCAATGGCCGGAATTCCAATTTTGGAACATTTGCCATCACCGCCGGTACGCCCGGACCGGTGATGTGCCAGATTGCTCCTGATTGCGGACCGACCGGGACTTCCGTAACAATTGACGGAAAAAGATTTGGTGCGGCGGGCTCCGCACTTTTTGGCGCTGCGGCGGCTGCGACATCAAGCTGGGGTGATGCGCAAATTACCGCGATTTCGCCAACGCAACCGACTGACGGAACTTATCCTGTGGAAGTGACTGCCGGCGGCGAACCTTCCAATACTTTGCCGTTTAGCACGGTTTGTTCCGGCCGGCCCAGAGTGATTGAGTCTTTGACTTGTAGCAACGCTACGCAAAGCCCGAGTCCGTATAAAAATGATACTGTTAATCCGGACGCGGACAATGACGCCTGCATTAATACCTCTGCAATTTCCGCAAGATTTAATATGGATATGGCCAGCGGAGATAACATTGACCCGAATTGGGACAATTCTATTCGCAAGCCGTCAAATGTCGGGGTATTGAAATGCAATACCGGCGATGTTTTTGATGATGCACAATGCAGTTTTGCCATCACCGACGATGACGGAATCTTGGATTTAATTAATGCCGACACCAACAGCGAAGGATTTATTTTCAGACCGGCGGCCGGATGGGCCGTAGCCAATACTTGGTATAAAGCGACGATCGCCGCCAATGTTCAGAGCCAACTCGGTACGGCGATGGGGTCGGAATATATTTGGAAATTTCATATAGCGGATTCGGCGGCGGCGTGTCCGGTGGATTCGCTGACGGTTAATCCTCAAAACAAGACTGTTGCCGCCGGCGCCACGGTAAATTACACTGCTGTGCCCCAGTCAGCGAATTGTAATTTTTTAAATATGTGCACCGGTTACGTCTGGACCGATGGCCTAAATTCAACTTTAACCTCAGCGGGAAACACCTGCAATGAATCGGTGAGTGCGGATACGGCAACGCCTGTCGGAAACCCGGATGACATAATGGCGAATATTCCGGCTGAATCAATAACCAATATAGCGCAATTGACCATCACTTCCGGCGGCGGGCCTGGAGCGGCCGTTTGCGGTAATGGAAAAATTGATATTGGGGAACAGTGCGATGATAAAAATATTTTTACTAATGACGGCTGTTCGGCGACTTGCCAAAGAGAAACGCCAGCGATTTTTTCCGTCAAGCCGGCGGACAACGCAACTAATGTTTGTAAAAACGCGGCCGTGGAAATTACTTTTACCGGTCTTATGGACATTTCAACTATAACATCGTCAACCGTTCGGCTTCTTCAGGGCATCGCGCCCATTGCGGGAAATCTGCAAGCGCGATATATTGATTCGGACGGCAATGGCGCTATGGATCAGACGCTTGCGACTATTTATCCTTCTTCGGTTTTCTCCGACTCCACATTATACTCCGTTGAAGTTTTGGGCGTGGCAAGCGGAGTAAAAAGCAAATATGGCGCAGAAATTGACGCGGCAAGCTGCGGTGCTGCGATGAATTGGAGCGCCGATCATTGCGCTTCTTCATTCACCACCGGTACTGAGATTTGCAAGATTGACAAAGTATCGATTATTTTAGAAAAAGATTTTAATCCGGATCCTTCAATTAGTAATATAAACAGTTATTATGGTCCCGATTTGTTCACTTGCGCCGGGAAAAACGACTGTCCGGACGACTTTGATCCTTTGGCGCAAAATCAGCATAACGCCACAGCCGAAGCTAAAGACGCCACAGGATTGACTCTTGGCGGTATAACTTATTCTTGGACCAAAAACACGGACGCGCCGTTTACAATGTTGACGCCGGACGCCAACGCGACTCTGGTGCAAGCCGACCCCAAATCCGGCATCGGCGCTTTGACCGTGAAAGCGGACGGAGGAACGGCCGGCATTAAAACAGCTTCAACCAATATAACAGTAGCGCCATGCGATAATCCTTGGCGGCCGACCAACAACACATATCCATATAAAGACGATATTTTCAATTCGTCGGTCAATCCGACAAATTTCAGCTCGTGGTATTGCCGGGACGCGGGAGCGGCGGGAACGGCTGATGATTTACCGGCTTTGAGTGTTATAAAAAAAGACGGATCCGGCGAATTGATCAGAGAATTTTTCTTTTATGACGCGGCAAATCCAAGCGATGCTGTCGGTTTGCGCGTGTTTGCCAATACTCATCATATTTCACCGTTTTTATGGTACGAATACCGAGCTCCCAATAAGCAAGGAGCGCCGGCTTCCGCGATTATCGATGACTGGGAAGCTGTCCAGGTCGACCGATCAATATATGTAAATGCGGCCAATCATATTAATAGCGGACAGCCTTTTACAAATATTTATTTGATGTCGCGTTCGGATAAAGTAAGCCAGAATTTGCTTAACATATTTGATCAATTAAAATCAAATTGGAAATTCGCCATTACCGAATACGATGACGGCGCGGACGGAACCGCTATTGGCGCTCCTTCCAACCATGTTGAAAAGCTCAAACGGGATACGCGGCGGCTTTCCAGTCCTATTGATATGGCCGTAGATTTATTTAAATATAGATTAAGCAGGGGAAATTATCCGATCCTGCAATCCGGCACTTATTTAGCCAAACATTCCACGAGTATTTGGCCTTCTTGGAACGAGACTCTTAAAAAAGAAATTGGAAAAGATTTGCCCATTGATCCTTTGAATAACTTGCTGAATGGTACGGAGTGCGCGAAAACAAACGGTTATGATGAGGCCACTTGCTGGAATCAAAGCCAAACAAAATTTAAATGCGAAGCCAGCGTTGATTTCGCCGATACGGTTTATGATCCTGCGACAGACAAGACTTCCCATATTTATCATTACAAAGTGAACGATAACGCGAAAGACCTCGAAATATATACCGCTTTAGAATATGTGGGCAGCGATGGTTCAACCTGGAGAGATGTCAGCTATAATCCGTGCGATGGAGCGGGGACTTCCTCGTGCCAATGTTATAATCACAAACAAGTGCAAAGCCATGTGGAACAATTCATTATTTCTACTTTTGATCTTTTTAACAACGGACAATGGGATTATAATCTCGGCGAGGCGTGCGATACATCTGTTACGGATGGCCCGACCGGATTAGAAGGCTTGCATTGTACGGTTGGCGCGTGTAACGCGGATTCTCCCGTGCCGGGAACAGAATGTTCGCAAGATAATCCGGATTGCAGAGACGCGACTCATCCTTTAGGCGTTTGCGATTTTACCCCAAAATGCGTTAACGGCAAGATAAATTGCCCGATAGGCCCTATCGTTACTCTTGTATGCGGTGACGGTAAGGCTGAAAGTTCGGGCGGAAATTATGAACAATGCGATTGCCCAAACAATGATTTTTCAGATAGCGTTAATCCGAGAGATTGTAAAGACGGTAATGGCAGAAGTTTAGCGGATTATTATTATTGGAGTCCTGTAAATGGCAATGATTTATCTAATACAACAACCGGCATAGGCGTACCAAGTGATTTTGATGATACATTTGATGCTCCGGTAAGATGTAATCCGGCCAACTGCAAATTTATGCCGGGAAGCGGCATGCCAAAATTCACTGAGCCGGGGAATTACATTTTTGAACCATGGGCGGAAGCGTGCGAGCCTAAAAAAGGATATTGCTCAATAAGTCAGGAGGTGTGTAATCCAAACAGTTCGCTTTGTCCGGTCGGACAAACTTGTATTGCTTTGGGCCTCGGCGGTCTTTATTGCAGTAACGACAAGACTATACAATGCAATTCGAATGGAACTTACACATGCCCGGATTCAGGAACCCCGACCGCCTGTATGCATACCGCGCCAATAGATGAATGGGTGAATTGCGGAGGACAAGCGCTCCCCGATTATAATATATCCGGACCTTATAATTATTTGCAGACTCCTTTATGGGGTTGGTGCTTTAGGTAAAATATGGTAAAATAACATTAATAATTTATGCCTATCAATAATTCAAATACTAAAAGCAAAAAAGAACCGGAGGATATTTTAGCCGAGGTGGATAAACCAGCAGCGCCGCGCAAGAAAACATCAAAATCTCCCTCACCCCAACCCTCTCCCTTAGGGAGAGGAGATGGTGAGAGCGCAACATCGGCTCACCGCCCTTTTTTTATCATCGGCGGTGTCATTGCTATTGTAATTGTCGCGGGAATCGCCGGTTATTTGGTTTTATCCGGAGGCCAACAGGAAAAACCGGGTAATAAAACAGCCGCCAATAACACAAACGGCCAAAGCGTTAACGCGAATAATAATATTAACGCGCCAGTGTCATCCAATACCAATATTTCAACCGCCGTCAACACCGCGCCTAAAATCACCAATGACGCGGACGGCGACGGACTTTTGAATGAAGACGAAGCCAAATCAGGCACTGATCCGAAAAATCCGGATACGGACAATGACGGTTTGTCTGACCGCGAAGAAGTGAAAGTGTGGAAGACGAACCCTTTGAAAGCGGACACGGACGGAGACAGCTACAATGACGGGGAGGAAATCAAGACCCTCAATGATCCGAAAGTCCCGGGCGGAAAATTATTGGATCTCAATAAGGCGATACAGCAGCTTAATGCAAATAAATAATTAAATTTGATTATTCAGGAAATAAATTATTATTATATAAATTAAAAACCAATTCAAAGTTAAAAGTACAAAGTTAAAAATTACAATTTAAAGTTCAAAGTTATTAATGAGATAAAACTTTTAATTTTGAACTAAAACTTTGGACTTTGAATTTTGGACTTTTAACCGCTTTCAAAGTTATGTTCAACACCCCCACTCCGCCCCAGCCATTACAAAATCAGCCGAGCCAGCCGGAAAAACTTCCCGATGTGCCGGTATATGCCATGCCGGAAAAATTTGTGAGTCCGCCGTCAAATACCGCGCAAACCTCAGGCGGCGGGGGAGGCGGCAAAAAGATTTTTGTCATTGTTATAATCATTATTGTCGTCATTCTCATCGCCGGCGGAGTTTACGCATTTTTGAATTTTGATAAATTATTCGGCCCCAAGACAGTCGCCAATAATAATATAAATAACAATCCGATAACCAATCAAAATAATTCAAATGCCGGATCAATTGCGAATAATGCCAATAAATCAAACCTTAACTCTAATGCAAATGCGAACGGCAATGCAAATTCATCGGGCGGTTTTGGCAATTTGAACGCAAACGCCAATGGCAATACCAATAATTCTTTGCCCGGCCTTAATCAAAATTCAAATACAAATGTAAATACAAATATAAATTCACCTTTGGATTTAAACGGCAACACAAACGCGGCTAATTCCAATATCAATGCTTCCAGTCCTTTACCGCCGTCCAAAGACACGGACGAAGACGGTTTGACCGACAGCGAAGAAGCTGTTTATCAGACAAATGTAAATATGAAAGACACGGACGGCGACAGTTATTATGATGGAGCCGAAGTGGCGGCCGGCTTTGATCCGGCCAAAGGAGGCGGCGCTAAATTGACGGATTCAACCGCTATGAAAACATACAGCAATTCATCAGCCGGTTATTCGGCACCCTATCCGGCCGGCTGGGCCGCCGGTGCGGCGGGCGAAGGGGAAAGCGATGTGATGTTTACCTCCACTACGGGCGAATTTGTTCAGATCTCGGTCCAAGAGAATGTAAACAGAATGCCGGTTCTTGATTGGTATTTGGCGCAGTCGCCAGAAGTTGATCAAACAAAAATAAATACTTTAGTCATCAATGGCCGATCCGCGGTCTTGAGTCCGGATAATCTGAATATTTATATCGGCGACGGCAGCCGGATAATTGTAGCGACTTACAATCCCGGCACCAAGACCCAAATTTCTTTCGGTTTCACTTTTAAATATATGTACCAGCACTTGACAATCACGACACCTACGCAGACTAATGCGAATGCAAATAGCAATACGAATGCCGCGAACTTAAACAGCGCAAACGCCAATTCAACGGTTAACAGAAATAGTAATACCAATAGCGCTAACGCGAACGCAAATACAAACGCGAATAGCAATGCTAATACGAATAATCCCTAATCTTTAATCCTTAATCCCTGATGATTTGCGGTTATGATTAGTATTGAAGTGATGAATCTGACCAAACAGAAAATTGCTGAAAAAGATGTAATGCTGACGATAAAAAAAATAATCAAAAAATTGCGTCAAAAGAAAGGATTTTCTTTTTTAAAAACCGTTGATTTGTCCATAGCGTTTATCGGGGAAGGGGAAATGAAAAAAATAAATAAAAAATACAGGAAAATAAATAAACCGACCGACGAACTCTCGTTTCTTCTATCCAAAACCAAAACAAAACTCTCCGGCGAAATCCTCCTCTGCCCAACAATCATTAATCAAAAAAACTACTCACTACTCACTACTCACTACTCACTCAAGCTCAATTACCTCCTCGCCCACGCCTTTCTCCACCTTTGCGGCTTTGATCATAAGACGAACAAACAATATAAGGTTATGGAAAAAATAGCGAAAAAACTTTATTAATTTTACTATGGGTATCCATAAATATCTTAAAATATCAATAAGCATAATTTTTAGTTTTTCGCTTTTGGCTTTTTGTTTCCCCGCCGCCGCCCAAGTCAAAGTCCTCCAATGCTCCCCGGGCAAAGCCACGATCAGGAATGATTTGCAGGTGGGAATTGATACTGATCCGGGAAATTTGATGGTTTCCGGTAATTCTTTTTTTTCCGGAAACGCCTCTTTTGGTCCAAACGGCTCAAAGCCATATGTAAAGGACAATGCCGGTTCGGGTCTTTTGTTTTATTCCCAAGGCGGACAAAATTTTCTTTGGCAATCGGGCAGCGGCAATCCCGGAGCGGATGCTATGGTATTAGGCGGGGTTGCCGCCAATGCGGCTACAACGGATAACGGTTTTAATCTTCAGGTTTACGGCAATCTTTGTCTGACCGACGGTTGCCGGAGCACTTGGCCGTCCGGCGGTTCTGGTAATTGGACTCTTTCCGGGAGTAATATTTCCAATAATAATACCGGCAATGTCGGTATTGGGACGACGGGGCCGCAAGTGCCTCTTCATGTTGCGGGTACCATTACGGCGCCGTCTTCATCAGGAGTTCCAAATGGCAGCGTCATAGTCGGAGGCTCTACGACCGGAGTGCAAATGGCAATGGGCGTGACGGCGGACATCACTCCTCAATACGGCTGGATACAACCGCGTTATTCCAATAATAGCAGTGTTTATAATTTAGCGTTGAATCCCAACGGCGGCAATGTCGGCATTGGGACAATAACACCAGGAGCAAAGCTGGAAGTCGCGGGGCAGATTAAAATCACGGGCGGTACTCCGGCCGCTGGTAAGGTTTTAACTTCAGATGCTGTTGGCTTGGCTTCGTGGACAACCCCGGCGAACGGCTTGCCCGCAGGAACCGCCGGACAAACTCTTCGGCACGACGGAACCAATTGGACGGCAAGCAATGCTTTGCTTAACGGAGGAACCAATATTGAGATTCAAAATCAGATTAAAATTGCGGGCGGTTCTCCTGGTGCAGGAAAAGTTCTTACCTCGGATGCTGCCGGTTTGGCTTCTTGGCAGACCATCACGACAGGAAAGAACCTCTTCAAAGTTAGTGGAACATTTGTCGTGCCCAGTGGTGTAACACGAGCGTGGATTACTATGAGCGGCGGTGGCGGTGGCGGAGGTGGTTCTTCTGTAGATTCGGGTAGTGGCGCCAAGGGAGGAGGAGGAGGAGGAGGAGGTTCCTCTATTATGGCACAACAAGTTGCTGTAATACCCGGGAATAGTATGACTGTAACTGTTGGTACTGGCGGTATTGGCGGCTACATTTCTCCAATGGCCATTACAATTAATAGTACTAATGGCGGTTCCTCGTCTTTTGGAACTCTTTCGGTTAGTGGCGGCACGGGTGGCGGGCATGGTGCCTTTCCATCTACCAATAATAACGGTGGCAACGGCGCTTCTAGGGGTACGAAGGGCACTACTAGTAATATTAATTTGGAAAGTCGTGGCGGCACCGGTGGTGGCAGTATTTTTGGCATCGGTGGCCTTGGCGGGGGGCTTGTGAACGGCAACGGCAGATATGGCGATGATGGCAGCGGCTACGGCGCTGGTGGCGGAGGTAGCGGTTATACGATTTTTGCAAGTGGTCTGTTTTATGGCGGAGGCGGCCAGGGGAGCGGCGGTTTTGTTCTTGTAGAGTGGTAGAAGAATGAATCAAATTTTTTAGGGAAATTTAACCTTAAGCTTTTATGAAGATTAAAAGTGTGCAGATTTTAATTCTTATTGGCATAATATCGATTTTCATCATTGGTTATTTTGTTTTTCAGTCGCTAAATAAAAAAAATAATCCACTATTTAAGATTCCAAATACAAATTCAATTATAAAAGAGGATAAATTAATTGATTCAAGCGATGGTGTAAGCGATCCGCAGTTTAAAAACACAAATCAAACAGGCGAAGCAAACCCTGATGCTGCAGCATTCAGTGAAGCGTATGTCGTTGGCGATCATTCCATTTGCGAAGAAATAAAAAGCGAGTCGTCTAAATTGCTTTGCGATGTATATATCACAAATAGCAAGGCAAAATTAGAAAAAAACATAAATATTTGCGAGGAAATCACTGATGAATCATACCGTGCCGATTGCCACGACAATATGATTATTTTTTTTGCCCAGCAAGAAAAAAACAAAGAAAAATGCGGTGAGTTGATTAACAAAAAACGATTTGACGAATGTTTGTTTCGTTTGTAATCTTTTTGTTTTTGAATCGCGATATGATATAATAAAATCAATATGAAAAATAGGAGATTTATTTTTCTCGCATCGCTAAGTCTTTCGCTTTTCGTTTTGAGTTTTTCTCTTGCCCTCGCCCAAGACGCTATCCAATGCACGCCAAACGATGTAAAGCTGGTTAGAAACTTGAGATTTCCCGCAAATAACAATATTTATCTGGGGACGGGAAAACTTAATTTTTCCAGCACTGACGCAGGGCTCTACGCTACCAACGACAGCGGTAATTTACTTTTTTTCAATAACGGA
>SCPX01000045.1 GCA_004298615.1 Patescibacteria group bacterium
CTTTGTATCAATCGGCAAAAATTGCCAATCTTTGTTTAGCTTTTCATTTTTAATAATTTCTTTTGGATTGAATCTTTTATCAACTATCCCAAGTTCTAACCACTCGGCAAACTGATTATTAAAACCTTTGTATTTCAAAATTTTAGCGATAACTTCTAAGCCGCCTTTTTTATCGGCGATCCTGTCCAGCGTCAAAACATAGTTTGAATTTCGGGCAAATTTCGGTTTCAGCCAAATCTTTTTTAGTTCATCTTCAAAATTGCCGATGAAATCAATCGTTAAGTGCGCGATATCTTTTATTTTCTTTATTCTATCCAGCGATTCTTGGCTGAAAATCGTATCCATACTTCCCGCCAGATGCTGATACATATACAAATCAAACTGCTCGCGCAAAAATCCCTTTGCGTCTTTATGGATAAAATAATCTATTTCAGTTTGTTTTTTATAAATTTTGAACGCCTTTTCTATTTCTTCCGAGCTTAAATTTATGCCTTTTAATCTTAAATATTTTTCAATTTCTCCGGTTTCGGAAATTGCCGGTTCAATTGATACGCTTCCCGTCAAATCTTTATTATCCGAAACGATAAATTCCGCTTTGGCTTTGTCTCTCGCTCCCTTGTCGCTCAATTTAGAAAAATCAAAGCCAGAATTTAATAAAACGATTTTGGGACTTTTTAACTTTTCTATATTTTCCAAAAGATACTTAACGATTTTAGCTTTGTCTTTAATCTTTAAAATTTCTTGGAGTTTCGTATATTTATTATCGTTTTTATAAAGAACACGGAATTTGACAATCTTTTTCCCACCTCTCTTTTGTGTGCCGATAAAATAAAATTCCAACTCTTTTTTCTCATTGGCTTGCTTGTGTTTCAAAAGCGAAGCGTCAAAAGCAAAATCAAAAGCAATATCTGGGTCAGAATCAATTGATAAGTTTTCTATCGTTTTATAATTTGCTTCGGATTTTACATAATATAGCTTTGCGGTTTTCCAAAATAAAGCCGTATCCTCTCGGTCGGAATAAACTTTAGCGTAAATATTTTTGTAAACCGGAGTTGAAGAAAAGAAAATCGCTCCGCCGTCAGAAAAATAAGAATCAAAAAATGTGTAAAGTTTATCAAAAAGGTCTTCCGGCTGGTCTTCGCCAAATTTGGCTTTGACTTCTTTTTTTATTCTCTCTCGGATTTTATTAAAATAGTCCGTCTTGATATTCATCAAGTTGACATATCCGCTCTCGCCTTCCAATTTGGCGCCAACAAATAAATCCTTCAAAATGCTATAAAATTTTTGTTCTTTGCTCATATAGTTATCTTATTATTTGTAAATTATATACGGTAGCCAAAAGATATAAACTTATAGTCTTTAAATTTTCGGCAAATCCTTAATTTTCATTTGAAGATTTCATTGGTTAATTTCCGCTTAAACTATACCAAAAAACAGCCAATTCGACAAGCTCATTGCAAGCCGCCCGGGCGCAATGATTTGGCAAAGGGCCTAAAATGAACATTTACTCTGACAAAAGGTTTTTGACGAGATTTATCATTATTTCTTTTTCTTTCGAATCGCTTTCAGCGATAAGCAGCGCAAGCGCGGCAAGTGCGTTATCATTTATTTTTCTCTCACCGGATTTTTTAAAAAGATAATCGGATTTATCTAAAAAATACACAAACAAAAACGCGGCCGAGCGTTTGTTGCCGTCGGAAAACGGATGATCTTTGATGATGAAATACAAAAGATGCGACGCTTTATCCTTAATGGTTTGGTAAAACTCTTTTTTCCCGAAGGTTTGATACAATCCTTTAATAATTCCTTCAAAGCTACCGCCTCGCTCTTGCCCGAACAAATCGCCGGCTTCTTTCTTGGCAATAAGTTCTCTTTTGAGCTTAGTGATAATTTGTGCGCAATCTTCATAGCGCAAAACAAATTTCGTCTTTTTACCTTTTTCATCTTTCAGTTTGCCTTTATCGTATTGTTCAAGCAAAGAAAGCGTTTTGGAATAGTCCGCCAACAGATTTAAAATTTCCACCTCCCGCCCTTTCAGAAGTTCTTTTTTGGACTGTTTTTGCAAAAATAAAAACGCTTCTTGCAATTCGTGAAATTTATTTTTTGCTTCCAAAAGCCGTTTCTCATTAACAGCGTAACCGTTGATGAGGTATTGTTTCAAAATTTTTGTCGCCCATTTGCGAAAATGTATGGCACGAGATGAATTTGCGCGATAACCTACCGCTAAAATAACATCCAAACTGTAAAATTCCACCGGCTTGTCAGAATTTGCAATGTGCATCTTTTGCACATTGCTTTTTTTATCTACTTCTTTATCCGTGAAAATTTTATTGATATGCTTGGTAATAACTGATCTTTCCTTGTTGAATAGTATTGCGATTTCGTTTTGCCTAAGCCATACAGATTCATTTTTAAAGTGAACACCAAGTTCCACCTCGTTTTGAGAGGTTTTGTATATGACTATCTCTCCTCGTTTGAATTCACTTTTTTTCATAAAATCGCTTAAACTATACCAAAAAACATCCAATTCGACAAGCTCATTGCAAGCCCGGGCGCAATGATTTGGCAAAGGGCCAGGGGCGTGCGGCAAATAGCGCGGAGCGGGGGGGTTTCGGGGTATAGAGCCGATGGGTATTGACAGGAACAGATGAGGGGTATATACTTTAAGCGGAATTGCCATCACCCCGAACTGTCGCAAACCAATGCGCGCGTTCCCGCAAGGGATAGGGGTGGTGGTTTTATTTTGGCCAAACTTGAGTATACATTTCTTTCGCTCCAATCATTTTTCGGTAAATATCTTTATCCCCCTTGTGCGTAAAATTTCTATGAACGGCGCCGGCAACCATATCCGCCAGCTGAATAAGATTATTGGAATGCGACGATTGAATTTTTACCTTTTTGATAATATCGCCGCTCACTTTTTTTCTTAAATAAGTCCTGAGCTGCCGCTTGAATTCCCGCGAGCCGCTTCCGTCAATGACAATCGTCGCTTCGCTCAAATACGGCTTAGCGTTTTCAAACGCCAAACTGCACGCGTATTTATAGAATGATTCTTTAACCTTGAAACCATCGCCGCGCAGCTTATCAGGGTCTTTATTGATGACGATCCCGAAATAAAAGAATGAATACGGGAGAACCGCTTCAAAAAATTTTATTCTTTGGTCTTTGCGCAATTTATTGAATTTAAATTCTGATCCTTGAGGCAATTTCAATTCCCGCTTCAAAAGCTCAATCCGTTGATCGCAAGCGATCGCTTCGTCATTTTCTTCAAACGACACCAAAACGATAACAAAATAACGGCTTGATCCTTCGGCAATCTTCAACCCCGTGTCCCCTGATTCGTCAATAAATACTAACATAAAATCGCTTAAACTGTATCAAAAAACAGCCAATTCGACAAGCTCATGGCAAGCCCGGGCGCAATGATTGTTCTACGAAATGACCTTAAAAAGCACGCAAGAATCGCGCAAGAATCGCGCAATTAAATGAACTGTCTATTTTCTTTGTCCGGACAGTTGGCCGCAGGCGGCCTGGATGTCTTCGCCAAAGCTGCGGCGAAAAGTGCAGGAGACGCCGGCTTTTTTCAAAATGTCAAAAAATTTAGTCTGCCGAGCTTGCGAAGAAACGCGAAGCGCCGCTGATGTGGAGTGGTATTTTATCAGATTGACATGATACAATTTTTTCTGCATCAAAGCGATAAGTTTTTGAGCGCAGTCATCGCTGTCGTTGATCCCGTCAATCAGAAGATATTCAAACATCACTTTGCGGTTGGTCTTTTCAATGTAAAAATCAACGGCCGCAAGCAGCTTTTTTATCGGAAAGGCGACATTGACCGGCATTAATCTATTCCGAATCTCATCGGTCGGCGCGTGCAGCGAAATGGCCAGATTCGCTTGGATATTTTCTTTGGCGAATTTCTCAATTCCCGGGACGATTCCGCAAGTGGATACGGAAATATGCCGCATCCCGATATTCAAATACTCCGCGCCATTGAATAATTTGATCGCGGCAATCACATTGTCGTAATTATTGAACGGCTCCCCCATTCCCATAAAAACAATATTATTCACCCTTTCGCCTTGCTTTTTTAAAATGCGGCAGTAATGCAAAACCTGATCCAGCATCTCCTCGGCGGTCAGATTCCTGAAAAATCCTCCCTGACCGGTGGCGCAAAAAGCGCAATTCATGGCGCAGCCGGCCTGCGAAGAAATGCAGACAGTCTTCCGCCCTCCGCCGCTCTCGCCTTTATCGGCATGCTTCATTAAAACCGTTTCCGCGAAATTTCCGTCTTTTGCTTTGAAAAGAATTTTTGCCGCGTCTTTCGGCAATGCTTCAAAATCTTGAGCAGCCTCAAGGCTTGATATTGGCGCTTCTTTTTCTAAAATCTCAATCAGCTCTTTTGGCAAATTGGTGATTTCTCCCCAAGAAGACGCGAATTGCTTAAAAATACCGTCCAAGACTTGGCTTAGGCGGTATTTTGGAAAATTATTTTCAGATAAGATCTGATTGATTTTTTGAACATTCATCGTAAAATAAGTTATTCTGACTTTCCTTTATTTTGAAAGTGGCTCTCTCTTAACCCTACGGCGACTTTTTTGGCTTCCTCATCGGTGACCGCAATATGAAATTCATAAGCTATCAGCATTTTGATATCCTCCAGATTATTGGCGCTTTTAAGCCCTTCCAAGTCGGTAAATCCTATCAAATCTCCATTTGGATTTCTAGCATAAACCCTGGATGGCTCTTTCCCGTTTTTCGGATTATAAAATTTTTCCAGAGTCGCTCCGTCTTTAAGAGTTATGAGGACTTCATACAAACCTTCCTTTGCGGCAATGATTTCTTCAGGATAAAATTCATTTTCTTGTCCCGGCATATTTCAAAATTTATTAATTATAACTGGCGGGTCTGGCAGGAATCGAACCCACGTCTGCGGTTTTGGAGACCGCGGTCCTACCATTGAACGACAGACCCGTAATTAATCCGCAAAAATCATTCTTATTATACTAAACCAAAAGGCCGCAGGCAATATCCCGCGGCCGAATCAGGATGGGGATTTTGCAAGTTTATTTCGTCTCTTTGTGAGACGCGTGCTTTTTGCACCACGGGCAATGCTTTTTGAGTTCCAGCCGCGTTTTTATTTTTTTGATATTTCTGGTCGTCCAATAATTGATGCGGTGGCAATTGGTGCATTCAAATTTAATAAGATTGTCTTGGCTCATAATTCCGCTGATTTTATAAGTAATACCTGATTATTGTAATACAACTAAGTAATAGTGTCAAGAAGCGCCCTTGAAAGCGCTTTTAAATACAAAGGATAATTTTTCAGCCGCATCCTTCCATTGGTATTTTTTCACAAGCTCCGCACCTCTTTGGGTGTATTTCTTTCTTAAATTTTCATCGTTTAAGACATTGCTTATGACTGCGGCCAATTCGGCAGTTTGATAAGGCTGGATAAGCAGAGCGGCATTGCCTAAAATTTCGCCAAGCGAAGCGGATGAGGAAGCAATCACCGGAACGCCAAACGCCATCGCTTCCATGGGCGGAAAACCAAAACCTTCGTAAAATGACGGATACGCGAAAGCCGCAGCGCTTGAGTAAAGGTCTTTCTTTTGCTCGTCGCTTACCGGACCGAGAATTTTGATCTGCGAAGCGAATTTTGATTTATCGGCCATTTTTTTAATCGCGGAAAATCCGTAACCTTTGGACCCGGCCAATATCAGATCAATATCATCGCTTATCATTTTTTTAACCCGTGCGTATTCATAAGCCGCGATTAATCCCCTGACATTTTTTCTCTCCTCAACCGTTGCCAAAAATAAAATGAATTTATTTCCAAAATTTTGAGTTTTGAGTTTTGAGTTTTGAGTTTGTTTAATATGGTCTGCGCCCCATGGAATTACCGCCGCTTTGCCGCGGGATATCGGAAATAATTTCTCCAAATCATTTTTGGTCGTACTTGACGGAACAATAATATGATCGGCGCGTTCTATTAATCTTTTTATACTCAAAAGCCTTTTGTGCCAAAAACGGCTGTAGGGCGAGTAAAATTCCGGATACAAAAAAATGCTCAAATCGTGCACCGTAAGGACAAATGGCAAATCCGGCGATAAACTGATAAAATTCCAGTTTGGCGCGAAAAACAAATCGATTTTGTCAAAAAAAGAATCAAGAAACGGTTTTTTGAAAAATTTCAAGCTCGCGTTTAAAAGTTTATTCGGGACGCTTTTCTTAATTATTTTAATATTCGGCTCGCTAAAATCAATGCCTATATCTCCGTAAGTGTTTAAAAGAACAAAAATTTCCGAGCTCCGATCAATCCTTGCCAAATTTTTTATCAGATGGAAAGCGGCTTCCCCCACCCCCGTCCGCGGATTGTCCTGGAGACAGCGGCCGTCAATTCCTATTCTCATAAAAATAATTCCTCCCCGCCGCCCACAAAATACCGAGCGCCAAGCCGGTGATCAATCCGGCGAAAAATGTAATGCCGGCATCATAGTTTCTTTTGATAATCACCGGATCGGCGGATTTTATTTCAAACACCGCTTCTTTCTCGGATGTTTCCAAAGATGCTTGAGATTTTTTTTCAACCACGGAAACGAGCGATGACGCGATTGTTTTCGCTTCTTCTTCCGTCTTGGATGAAAATTTTACCGTAATATTTTGGCTGGACAATTTTTTTGCTTTGAAAGCTCCGGCAAAATCAGAAAGGCTCAAGACAGCGTCTTTTCTTCCACTTTGTTCATAAATCTCTTTAACCACGGCCGGCGTCTCAAGCCACGAAACAATTGTTTCCGCAAAAAGATTGGAAGCCTGAATGGCGTAAAAACCGTCGTACTGGTAATCGCCGGTTTCCTCGCGATTCACCCTGATCACATTCAAAGCGACAGAGGCGTCGTATTTGGCGGGCAAGAATTTGGTAATTAAGACGCTCAAAATCCCGACAATCATTGCAATGGCGATGATTTTAACTTTATTCTGATTGATAATCTTTAAGAAAGCAAAAAAAGTCATACGCGAACGAATAATGAATTATGAATAATAAAAAAAATTAAACAGCAACGATTCCTGATTCTGCTATGCATTTCCCGATAAAATCATTTATCTCTCTCTCAAATCTCTTCACTCCGAATTTTTCCGCGTGGGCGCGGATAACTTGCGGATTAAAGTCTTCTGATCGGAATCGAATTACCGCGTCGCCCAAGCTCTCCCATGATTGCTCGTCAAACAAAACTCCGGTTTGCCCGTCTATCACTGTCTCCTTGGCGCCGCCCGCGTCATAAGCGATCACAGGCCGGCCGCAGCCCATCGCTTCTATGGCCGTAATGCCGAAATCTTCTTCTTGCGGATGGATCAGCGCCTGCGCACGGGATATTATCTCAAATTTTTCCCGATCCGGCAATGATCCCAGAAATTCAATGTTCGGTTTTGCGTTTTCTTTGAGATTCGCCAGCTCTTCCCCGCCGCCGATCACTTTGAGGGGAATTCCCAGCCGATTGAAAGCCCGAATAGCCAAATCAAATCTTTTATACGGCCGCATCCTGCCCACGATCACGAAATATTTTTCTTGCGTTTGCGAGATGGCGCATTTTGACAAATTCACCGGCGGGTATATCACAACCGAATCTTTTTTATAATATTTTTTGATACGCTCGGCCACAAATTTTGAATTGGCGATAAAATAATCAACGCGGCCGACCGAAAGCGAATCCCACATTCTCAAATAACTTCTCAAAAGCTGGCTCATTCTTCCGATTACGGGAAATTTCTCCAATGGATCAATTTCCACAGACGCGTCGCTCCACAAATAGCGCGTGGGCGTATGGCAATAGCAAATATGAATCGTCTTGGGATGCGTCAAAACTCCTTTGGCCATTCCGGAGGAATCCGAAAGCACTAAATCAAAACCTCTCAAATCATAGCTTTCCGTGGCCGCCGGCATCAGCGGCAAATACCACCGGAAAAATAGATGAGAAAAGGGCAAGCGGCTGATCACCGATTCATTGATTTTCTTGCCGGCCAAAAAAGATCCGATTTTTTTCGGATCGAAAATCAAAGTATAAATCGGCGCCTTGGGAAACATATCGGAAAAGACTTCCAGCACCTTTTCCGCCCCGCCGATTTGATTAAGATGATCGTGGACAAGAGCGACTTTCATAAGTGAGTGAGTAGTTCGTAGTTGGTAGTGAGTAATTCGCAATCAATTCAAGCTACAAACTACTTACTACTCACTACAAACTATCATACTGCGGGCTTTAATACTACGGCCAGCGGCGTTTTTAATAGAATAATCAAATCCAATTTGAGCGACCAGTGTTCAATATAAAAAATATCCAGCTGGGCTTCGCGGCTAAAATTCAATTTGTCGCGGCCGCTGATTTGCGGAAGACCGGTCATTCCGGGACGAATCGTCAAAAGCTTTCTTTGCTCCAATGTATATTGAGACACTTCTTCCGGCTCATGCGCGCGCGGACCAACCAAGCTCATCTCTCCTTTTAAAACATTGATCAATTGCGGCAATTCATCCAAACTGGTTTTGCGCAAAATCCGGCCAACGCTCGTGATTCTAGGATCATTGGCCATTTTAAACAGCGGCCCTTCTTTCCTTTCATTATAAGCCATCAGATCCTTTTTTAAAATATGCGCATTGTCAATCATTGAGCGGAATTTATACATTTGAAAAAGATTGGCGCCTTGCCCCACTCTTTTCAGACGGACAAAAACCGGTCCGGCGGAATTGAATTTAATGAAAATCGCGACGATTAAAAACACCGGCGAAAGAGCTATGAGCCCGATTGCCGAACCGGCGATGTCAAAACAGCGCTTGGCAATCCTTCCCCAGCCGTCCAGAGCGGTTCGCTTCACATGAAGCAGCGGAATATCGCCGACAAGCTGTGTCTCCACGGCAAAACTCTTTTCCCCGAAAACATCCGGCACATAGCGAAATTCCAAATGATACGCATTGGCGAATTCCAAAATTTGGGAAACGATTTTTCGATCAAGCAACGGATCGGCCAATATTATTTCATCCACGCGATCGGCGGCCAAGATTTCTTTGATCTGCCTTTCCGTAGCGTCGTCAAATCTTGAAAAACGGTAAGCGATGGCAAAGCCTTTGGCCGGATTTTGGCGGAATATATCGGCCAAATTATTCGCGGCCCAAGAATCTCCGATAAGAATCGCTCTTTGCAATCCGATGCCTTGTCTGGTAGTCGCTTTTTCAATTAAAATCAAAATCCTTCTGCCGGCCGCTATGAATACAACGCTCAAAATCCACGCGGTCAGGACGATAAAGCGCGAACTGAAAAGCTCCCGTACAAAAAACATCACCACGATTACGGCCATAATTCCGGCCGAACAAGATAAAATAATTCTGCCCAATTCCGGAAAAAATCGGCGGTCAATCTTTATGGTGTACAATCCGCCGATGGCGAAAATAAAAATCCACAAAAATGACACGCCGATGAGTATTTGGAAATATTCTTTAAACGGAATCTCGTAAATCACCGGCAAAACTTCAGTCAGAGGCGTGGTAAAGCGCAGCCAATACGCGGCCAAGCCCGCCAAGACCAGCATCGCAAAATCAACCGGAATAAGAAGGGCGGTAAAAAGCAGTCTTATTTTTTGCATAAATAATTTTATTCTCTAAAATCTCGCTTGCCTATAAGCCGAATTTTGTACCCCGCCAAGGCGGGGCGATAATCATCTCTCTGGGCCCGTCATTGCTGGCGGGCTCATGCGGGTGTTATTTTCCCCTTGCACCAGAACGGGTTTGCCCCGCCGATTCCTCTCGGAATAAGCGCGCGGGCTCTTACATTAAGAACGCTTAATCGCGCTCCCCGCGATTTCAACCTTACCCAAGCGCAAGCGCCCGGGCGGTATGTTTCTGTTGCACTCTCTCCTTTTAAGCGCGGTTTCCGCGCCCTGCAGGATGCCCTAAGGTTGCCCTCGGCCGCCGTTAGCGGTGTTCACGACGATTAGATACATCGAAATATCGATATATCAAATTGGGTGTTCGGACTTTCCTCCCCCGCCAAGGCGGGGGCGATTATCCGGCAAGCGAGATTTCAAAGAACAATTATATTTGATACTTTATTGTATCAGAAAACCGTAAAATGTCAAGCCTTGACAAGTCTTGGAAATTATTTTATTATATGCAAAGTCAGGCAAATCATTTATTGGCTTTACTTTATTTATATTAAACGATTAAAAACTATGAAACAAGCCATTCATCCGACATATCACACAGACGCGAAAGTCGTTTGCGCGTGCGGCCACACTTTTGCTACCGGATCAACAATGAAAGAAATCCGCGTGGAAATCTGCTCAAATTGCCATCCGTTTTATTCCGGCAAGCAAAAATTGATTGATACGGCCGGACGGGTTGACCGCTTTAAAAAACAATCGGAAAAAAGCGCGCAGATCAAAGCAACGGCCAAACCGAAAAAAGAAAGAGTCAAAAAATTCAAAGTGGACGAAACGATCAAAATCGGCGAAAAGACAAAAGCCGAAGCTTAGCAAATTTTAAATCAAGCAAAATTCCTACCGTCGGCAATCAAGGTAGGTTTTTTGTTTTATAGAGCATATGATTGAAGATCTGAAAAAAATCCAAGAAAGGCACGATGAAGTGGAGCGCCTGCTCCAAGATCCTTCGGTTATTCAAAACACCGGAGAATATCAAAATCTTTTAAAAGAATACAATCGTTTGAGCCGGATTGTCGGACTGCGCCAAGAATTGGAAGCAGTAAATAAAGCGATTGCCGATATCAAAAAAACGGACGAAGAGGAGCGGGACGCGGAAATGAAAGAAATCGCCAAAGAGGAATTGGCCGAGCTTGATAAAAAAAGAATAGATCTGATTCACCACATCGAAGACGAGCTGACGCCTCCCGATCCCATGGCCGATCGCGATATTATCGTGGAAATCAGAGCGGGCGTAGGCGGCGACGAAGCCGAACTTTTTGCCGCCAGTCTTTTCAGGATGTACGCGCGCTATGCCGAGAGAAAAGGTTGGAAAACGATTCTGACCGACTCCCACGGCACGCCTTTGGGCGGATTCAAGGAAGCGACATTTGAAATTCGCGGCGAGCATGTTTATAAGCATTTGCAATTTGAAAGCGGAGTGCATCGCGTGCAAAGAGTGCCGGAAACGGAAAAAAGCGGCCGCGTCCATACTTCCACGGCGACCGTGGCTGTTTTGCCGGTCGCTGAAGAAGTGGATGTGGTTATCAAGCCGGAAGATGTTAAAATGGAAGTATCGACATCGGGCGGAGCCGGCGGACAAAGCGTCAATACCACTTATTCCGCTGTTCGCATCATTCATATTCCGACCGGCATCGTAGTCTCCTGTCAAAACGAACGCAGCCAGCGGCAAAACCGCGAACGGGCCATGGAAGTCTTGCGCTCCAGAATTTTTGCAAAGAGACTGGAAGAAAAAATGGAGAAAGAAAGAGCCGCGCGCAAAAGCCAAATCGGCTTTGGCATGCGTTCAGAAAAAATCCGCACCTACAATTTTCCCCAAGACCGCATTACGGATCATAGGATAGGCATCAGCTGGCACAATCTGCCGGGAATTTTGGACGGGGAGATAGAAGAAATAACCGAAACGCTTTTAAAAGAAGCAAAGAGCAAGAATCAGTAATTATGGACATTAATCAATTTTATACTCTCGGCTTTTCGCTTATTCCCAACATCGGACCGGTTCGTTATCAAAAAATCCTGCAAATTTTCAAGACTCCGGAGCAAGCCTGGCGAGCGGCGATTGGCGATTATGAATCAAGCGAATTGCCCGCCGATATTTTAAACATCGTCCGCGAGCATAG
>SCPX01000046.1 GCA_004298615.1 Patescibacteria group bacterium
GTCGCGATCCGCTTCCAAAACGCCGTAAGGCGTTTGCCAATCGTAAGCCGAAGATATCACCTGTCCTCGGCCCGTGAAAAAATGATTAGGACTGATTAAAACAACGGTTTTCGGAGCATCGGTTGCTATGGCATTCAATGAGCTGGCGATTAAATCAGGCGCCAGCAAATGATGATTCACGATCGCTCCTATCGCCCTGCCATTTATTTCTTGTTTATCTCCCGCCTTATCAAACGCCTTGTCATAAAAACTTTTATCGCTGAAATTTGAATAATGAAATTGATAGGATTTTTCCCGAGCAAAAACAGGCGCATTGATGTTTATCAATTGATCCACCGCCTCATTATTTGAAGAAACCGGAAAAATACTGATTAAAATAAATCCAAACAAAAAAGCGACGCACCCCAATACCCCGACAATCAACCAAAAAAACTTTTTCATATTTTATTTCGGCCGGGCATCAATGATTCTTTTTTCCTTTAATTCCGAATCCAGGCCGAGCATTTTGGTGAGCTCGTCCAATTTGTAAAAACGGATTTTGGGCGCCACGGACAATCCGGAAAATAAGCGCTGGCCAAGCTCATGATCGATTTTTCTCTCATCGCTCCCCTCTTCGGCCGCGATATTGATTCGGATTTCGTCAAGCTCAAAAGGATCATTATTGACTTTGCCGATTTCCACCTGCCATTCGGCGATTTCCGAAAATTCATTAATGATTGAATAAAAAACGTTGAGATTGACAAGTTCACCTTTGATTTTGGTCAAATGAAATTCTTTATAGTCTGATTGCCGCTCAATATTATAATTCAATCGCGGGACAGTGCGGCCGCAGTATTGGCAAGGCGCGTATTCAATGCCATCGCAAATATCGCCTGTGCGATAGCGGATCACCATACTGCCGCGCCAGCCAAGATTGGTGTAAACAATCTCGCCCTTCTCGCCCGCTTTCACCCGATTGCCGTCTTTATCTACCAATTCAATAAACTCAAGATCCGGATACAAATGATAGCCGGAATTTTCATGGCATTGCGCCCAAGCGGTCTTCGCTTCCGTAAGAGCGTAGGTGGCCAAAATGCGCGTATCTTTAGCGCCCAATGATGCGAGCAATTCTTTGAGCTTTGCGCGAAGTCCCGGGCTCAATCTCTCTCCGCCGCTCACGAAAATCTTAAGCGCGGAAAAATCTTTTTTCTTTCCGGCAGCGATGCGCAAAAGATGATAGCCGTATCCGGGGATGGCGATAAGAATCGTGGCTTTCATTTTTTCCACCGCCGCCATGATTTTTTCCGTGCCTAAAATTTTTCCGCCCCCGCTTTGCAAGCCCAAAACGCCCGATCCAGTAATAGCGTAAAATGCCAGCCAAAAAGCCAGATGCGGCGCATATGGAAAAGCATTAAGCGCTATATCATCTTTTATCGCGCCCACTACTTGAAAAAGGCGGCCGCCTGTTTCTTTAAGTAAGTCCAAATCATGCCGCGTGTATAAAAACGGAATTTGATTAGTGGAGCGGCCGGTAGTAAAATGCGTATGCACGGGCTTGTATTCGTATTCCAATTCTTCTTTAATATTTTTACCCATTATTTTTTTAGCCAGCATTTTTATAAGCTCTGATTTGGGATAAACCTTTTTAATCAATTCTTCATTGGGCTGTAAAATAAAATCCCGCGGACGCCGCGGCTCCTCATCGGTCGGCAAAATGTCGTATTTTGAGCTAAATGGCAATTTTTGCAAATCATCCACCGTCTCAATTTTTCGGTAATCAATTCCTTTTTGTTCGTACAATTTTCTGTAAAAAGGATGCATGGGCACAAGCGTACGCATCAAAAACCGCACCTTTTCATTTTGCATTTCTTTCAAATTTTCTTCGGGCATCTGCCCGATCGTTTGCCAAGATATTTTCATACTGTTTAATTTAGCCACGGCTCTATTAATTTTAATTTCTTATTAACGCAATCAATTTCCGCCTTCACTCCCAAAGGAAAAACCAATTGCGGATCAGTATGGCCGAAATCAACATTGGCAATAATCGGCAGATTAGGCCGGCCAAATTCTTTTGCAACCACCGAAACAAGCTTTTCTTCCAATTTAATTTTTTCATCATTGGAATAATCCCGAGCTCTGGCAAAAATAAGCCCGTTAATCTTATCGAATACGCCCTGCATGCCGTAATTTCTAAGAACATGGTCCACTTGGTGCAAACTGGGCTTTGCTTCAGATGTTTCCAGTAATAATATTTTGCCATTCCAAAATTCGCGCGGCGGCCAAAAATCAGTCGCTTTCATCATTTCAAGAACTTCCATGCAGCCGCCGAATAATACTCCCTGCGTTATTCCGTTTCCTTGGAGCCATTTCCATCCGCTGCTTTTCTTTAAGTCCTTAGTTTTGCCGGTATTATTAAAATCATTCCAATCGGGGTACCCGTCGCAATACGTATCATATGGCGCGTATTCGTGACTTGATTTCGGATTAAACAGCACATCCTTTACATGCTGATCAAAATTTTGTCCCAAAGAATCCATTTGTGAAAATCCAGCCATTATTGACGGGCCGTAAAAAGTAATCAATCCCAATTGATTGTAAAAAGTATGAATAGTGGTCGCATCGGATAAGCCGATGAATATTTTCGGATTGCGGCTTACCGCCTCTTTATTCAAATACGGCAGTATCCTCACGGAATCATCTCCGCCGATTGAAGCAAAAATCGCTTTGACGCTGGGATCGGCAAAAGCGTCATTGATATCCTTGGCGCGAACTTGGGGATTTTCTCGCATAAAACTCGCGTTCATTCTTGCCGTCGGATATTCCTGAATTCTCAAACCCCATTTTTCCAAAATTTTCAAACCGTTTTCGTAAATATGCGGAAAAATACTCGGCCCGCCCCAAGACGGAGATACAATCGCGACCGTGTCGCCTTTTTGCAATTTTTTTGGCTTTATATAATTCATAAAATCAAATGCGCGGCAGATCGGCAGTCTATTCGCTTATTCGCGCGAATTAGAGATTGCCTGTCTGGCTAAAACTTAATCTCGCTATCAAAGTATGCGACACTATCCAATGGTAATATAGATGGATTTGCCGCGTAATCTTTCAGAATTCGCGCCATTGTCGTTGAAACAAATTCATCGTCATTCATTTGCAAAATTTCGTTCGGTGTAAATGCTTTGCATTCAATAATATCCTCATACAATTTTTCTTGCTCGCTTTTCGGCGGAATTTTTGGCTCACTGATGGCATCGGCAATAAAAAAGAATTGAAGTTTCATAGCGCGGCTCAAATTCGCCAATACCGCTTTATAAAACCCGATAATACGCGCATCCACTCCCGCTTCCTCTTTAGCTTCTCTCAACGCGGCATTTTTCAAATTATGGTCGCTCTCTTCCCAGCTTCCTGCGCAAACATTCCATCCGTATGATAAATTCTTATTCAGCCGCTCTTTAATAAGAATAATCTTTTCTCCTTGCCGAATAATCACCCCTACTTTAAGCTTGATTGGCTTTTCTTCGCTATGTTCCGCTTTGATTTCTTGATTCATAATAAATACAATAAAGCGCGATAATCATTCCTTATTCGCCTATTCGCGCGAATTAGAGATTGCATGGTTTTTTATTAATTTTATTTTCTCCTCTCTGGATAATTTCTTTATCTGGCTTTCCGCTTTTGACGCCAAAGACCGATTGCGGAATTTCCTGAAATAAACGATTTTCACCGGCCGCCGCGCCATTGTATATTTCGCTCCCAACTTGGAATTATTATGTTCATTTACGCGCTTCGCCAAATCAACGGTAATTCCGGCATACAACGACTTATCGGCACATTGAAGTATGTATAAATAATACATAATCTCAAGCAAGTATCGACTTCTATTATTTTTAAACTATACCAAAACAAGGCAAGATAAGCAAATTGATTTTTGCCGGTATTTTTGGTATGATTGGAAGAATCCAAATAATGAAATTATGATAAATAATTCATACAAAACATTGGCGGAGATTCTGGAAAAGAACCGCGAAAAGTATGATTTGGAATTAATCGGCCGCGCGTATAAAATTGCCGAGGCGGCGCATAGCGGTCAGAAAAGGCATTCCGGAGAACCGTATATAAATCATACTATCGAGGCGGCCATCACCTTGGCCGAATTCGGCGCGGATACGGCCACTGTTTCCGCGGGTCTTCTTCACGATGTGCCGGAAGATACGGCAATCACGCTGGAGCAAATTGAAAAAGAATTTGGCAAGGAAATTGCTTTTTTGGTGGAAGGAGTGACCAAGCTTGGAAAAATCCGTTATCCCAAACACGCGGAAGAAACAGCCTCGGGCGCGCAAGCGCTGTACATTGAAAATCTGCGCAAAATGTTTTTCGCCACGGCCAAAGACATTCGAGTCATTCTCATAAAATTGGCGGACCGTCTCCACAATATGCAGACGCTGCAATTCATACCCAAAGAAAAACAAAAACGGATTGCCTTAGAAACTCTGGAGATATACGCGCCGGTCGCGCACCGGCTCGGCATGGGGCACATCAAGGGCGAATTGGAAGATCTGGCGTTTCCGATAATCCGGCCGGAGGAATTTACAAACTTGCAAAAAAAATTATCCGCGATTCTTTCGGAACGAAAAATAGAATTGAAAAATTTTGAAAAAATCATTAAAAAAATATTGGCGCACGATCATATTCCGTCGATCAATATCCACGGACGGATTAAACATATGTGGAGCCTGTGGAAAAAACTGAACAAACCGGAATACGGCAATGATTTGAATAAAATTTACGATCTGCTCGCCATTCGCATCATCGTGCCGAAGGTGGGCGATATTTACGCCGCTATGGGGAGCATCCATCAGCATTACCGCCCTCTCACGGGCCTGGTCAAAGATTATCTCGCCACTCCGAAGCCCAACGGCTACCGGTCTTTGCACAGCACTGTTTTCGGACCGCAAAAAAGACCGGTGGAAATCCAAATCCGCACCGAGGAAATGCACCGCGACGCCGAATTCGGCATTGCCGCGCATTGGGTGTACGCAGAATCCGACAAACCGAAAGAAGGGGCAAAACTGAAATCCCATCATCTTTTGTGGCTCAAACAATTGGAAGACTGGCAAAAGAAAATCAAAGGACCGGAGGATTTTTGGGAAAATCTGAAAATTGATTTTTTTCAAAACCGCATCTTTGCGCTCACGCCGAAAGGCGATGTGCTGGATTTGCCGGAGGGCGCCACTCCCATTGATTTTGCCTATTCGGTGCACAGCGCCTTGGGACATCGGATGACCGGAGTATTGATAAATAATAAAATCTCGCCAATCACGACCAAGCTAAAAAACGGCGACATCATTGAGATTATGGCGTCAAAAAAGCCCGCCGGTCCGAAACAAGATTGGATAAATTTCACCAAAACGACCATCGCCCGCCACGCCATCCACCAATGGTTTCAGGCGCAATCAAAGGACAAACATAAAATTCTGGGAAAAAAATCTCTGGAGCTTGAGCTTTTGGGGGCAAAATTGCCGGCGCCGGACAGCTGGACGCGAACGCAAATCGCGAAAGTATGCGATAAATTCCATCGCAAAGACATCAATGACCTGTATGTCGGAGTGGGACGGGCCGATATTAATCCGCGCACTGTCATTAAAACTCTTTTTCCGGAAATTTTTGAGGAAGAAGTTCGAAAGAAAAAAAGAACGCCCGCTTTTATTCCTAAAAAAACGGACGAGCTTTTAATCACCAAAGCGAAATGCTGCAAGCCGCGGGAGAGCGACAATGTGGCCGGCTATATTTCCGGAGCGGCGCGCGGCATAATCGCGCATCAGGATCATTGCAAAAATCTCCGGCGAAACAAAAATGCTTCGCAAATTTTGCGCCTGGGCTGGCGGGGAGCGGATTTGAAAATTATTACTCCGATCACCATTTCCATCTGCGGCAAAAATCGAGTCGGTCTTTTAAACGACATCACCGCCCTTTTAGCCAAGGAGAATATCAATATAGAAGATATCAATGTGGTGCAAATAAAAGACAAGATCGCGAAAATCGCGATTTCTTTGGGCATTGCCGATCTGGACGAGCTACAAAATCTCACTTCGCTCATCCGGCAGATTCCGGATGTGCGGGACGCAAAAAGAGAATAAACCCCCGCCCTTAAGAATTAAGGGTTCTTTCCATCAATTCTTTGGCCAATGCTTCGTAGGCAAAGGCGGCCGGAGACTGCGGGTCGTAATCAAAAATTGTTTTACCGTGACTCGGCGCTTCGGCGAGCCTTATCGCGCGCGGAATCATTGTGGAAAAAAGCCGATCCGGAAAATGTTTTTGAAGCTCCTCGGTCACTTCTTTTCCCAGCCTATTTCTTTTATCAAGCATCGTGATTACCGCGCCTAAAAGCTCAAGATCTGATTTCAGATTTTCCCGGACAATTCTAATCGTATTCAAAAGTTGTCCCACGCCTTCCAAAGCGAAGTATTCCGGCTGGACTGGAATCAGCACTTCTCTGGCCGCCGCCAAGCCATTGACTGTCAAAAGTCCAAGTGAAGGCGGCGAATCAATGATTATAAAATCATATCCGTGTTTTATTTCTAAAAGCGCGTCCGAAAGCTTGAACTCCCGCCGCTCCATATTGACCAATTCTACGGCCGCTCCGGCCAAATTGATCGTGGAGGGCGCCAGGCGCAAACCTTCGTGCGGCAAATCCAATATGACTTCTTTCAGAGAAATGCCGTTAACCAGCGCCTCATAAACTCCTTTTTCAATATTTTTGTGATCAAATCCAAATCCGCTGGTGGCATTGGCCTGCGGATCAAGATCAATGAGCAAAACAAATTTACCGGACTTAGCCAAAGCGGCTGATAAATTGACGGCCGTCGTGGTTTTCCCCACTCCGCCTTTTTGATTGACAATGGAAATAATGCGAGCCATAAATTCGTGATCTTGTATCTTGTATCATGAATCTTGTATCTTATGAGATGCGAGATACAAGTTTCAAGATTTGAGACGGTTAATATAATCCACCGCCGCCAAGGCCGCGATAGTGCCCTGCCCCACCGCAATTGAAATTTGTTTGTACGGCACATTAGTCACATCTCCAGCCGCGAATAATCCCGGGACGGAAGTCTCGCAACGAGCATTGACTTCAATTTCGCCGAATTTGCTTTTCTGAACTTCCGGCGGGACTATGGCGCTATTGGGAATCATACCAATGTGCACCATCACTCCTTGTGCTTCTATTTTTTTAATTGAATTATCAACAGTTGATTGATACTCCACGGCACTGACGAATTGTTCTCCCAATATTCGCGCTGTTTCAGCATTGCCGATAATTTCCACATTTGATTTATTTTTCAAATTATCAATCAATACTTTTTCGCCTTTCATTTCCGGATGTTTGCTCAAAACATAGACTTTCATGGCAATCGCCGACATCATTAGGGCGGATTCCAGAGCGGAATTGCCTCCGCCGATCGTCACCGTAGTTTTGCCGCGAAAAAGCGGCCCGTCGCAAGTCGTGCAATATGTCACGCCCTTACCGCGGAATTCTTCCTCGCCCGGCACTCCCAATTTTCTCGGATGAACGCCGGTTGACGCTAAAACTGCCTTGGCTAGATATTGGACAGCCTCGTCTCCTTTTTTCGCGTTCACAAAAAAAATATTATCCCTTTTTTCAATCTTTTCCACCCACACGCCTGATTCCGGAACAACATTATTGGCGGCCAAATGCTCATTGAATTTTTGCGAAAGCTCAATACCGTTTGTCCGGGGAAATCCCAGATAATTGTGCACCTCGCCGGACAGAGCCACCTCTCCGCCGGTATCCACCGTAATGATTTTAGCATTCAGACGGCTCCGGGCAGCATATACACCGGCCGCCGCCCCGGCCGCCGAAGAACCGATTATCAATAAGTCGTAGATCATATATCAAATTTCCCGTCTTCGATAAAACTGCAATCATTATACAAATAAACAATAAAAAAATCAATGGGATTATTACGCCTAAATCATTAAAATGCGCGAGTTGACATCCTTTTAATATTATATTATTATACTACGATATTTCGTTCCTTAACAATTAACCAAAAAGGAGAAAAAATGCGCAATAAATGGAGTAAACAGAAAATAATTGAAATGATCAGACTGCTTCATCAACAAGGAAAACCCCTCAATTCTCACTATGCTCAAACGCATTACCGCGCACTTCGTGTTTCGGCCAGCAAACCGCGATATTTTGGCAGTTGGCGGGCGGCTATAGAAGCTGCCGGAATACCTTATATGCAGGTCAATACACACAGGACTCCGCGCTTTTGGACGGCGGAAAAAATTATTCTGGCAATTCAAAGAAGGCAGAAGTGCGGACTACCTATTAATGCTTTAGCCGTAGCAAAACAAGATCACGGCTTATACCGGGCCGCTTTCATCAATTTCGGCAAAGACGGCTGGGATAAAGCATTGCGCAGGGCCGGTTTTGATCCGCACGAGTATTATCCTCATACTATTTGGTCGGAAAAGCTTATTCAAAGAACAATAAAACGGCTAAAGCGTCTGGATGTCCCACTAAATCCCGCTTTTCTTCAAAAGAGCGGGTATCTGCGATTAATGGCAGCGGGGCGCGTGTATTACGGAAGCTGGAAAAAGGCCGTTGAATCCGCCGGCTTGAATTACAGAAGCGTCATTTCGAGAAATCAATGGAACAAGCAAAAAATTGTTGAAGAAATTCAGAGACTTGAAAAGCAGGGAGTCCGTCTTAATACTCAATTTATAAGATGCGAGCGTAGGTCTCTTTATGCCGCGGCTCGTCTCCATTTTGGCGGATGGTATGAAGCCTTGACCGCTTGCGGGATTGATTATAAAAAACATTGGAAAATGTGGTCGTACAGGACATGGCTTAAAACCCTTAAGCCGAATGAAATTGAGAAGATGAAACAATGACAGATGCGCTAATCCAAGAAAGGAGAATTACCGATGGAAAATAAAACAATCAGCGATTCAGGAATCCAAACAATCCCAATAGATTCAATCCAGATCACGAACAATATCAGGAAGTTTTACAACGAGGAATCTCTTTTAGAACTAGCCTCGTCAATATCGGAGATCGGTGTTTTGCAGCTGATATTGGTTCGTCCCGCCAAAGACGGAAAATACGATCTTATTGTCGGGACTCGCCGATATCGCGCAGTCAAGGAATCAAAAAAGCAATCTGTCCAAGTCTATGTTTTAAATAACATTGACGACCGCCGCGCTTTGGAAATGGCATTGTCCGAAAATATTCAGCGCGAAAGTCTAACGCCATACGAGGAAGCTTTGGCCATTTTTAAGCTTATTGAGGAACATCACGCAACAATGAAAGAAATTTCAAAAAAGATTGGAATGAGCCAATTAGCCATAGAAAGGCGGCTAAAACTTTTGAGCCTGCCAAAAGATGTTCAGGAATTGATCGGAAGAAAGCAGATCGGCTTAAGCCATGTTGACGCCCTGGTGAAACTGCATTCTGAAGAAGAACAGACGCGGTACGCGAAAGATGCGGCTTCCAATGCGCTTTCCCCTGAAGAATTGACGACAATGATTTACGAAGACAGCGGCACTGATCCGACAATCAGGCGCGATTCTACAAAGTGGAACGGCAAACGAACAGCTCTGCGGATCAAGCTTTTCACGAAGCTGATCAGCGACATCACTCCCCTGGTCTTGCGGATGAAAAAATCTGAAATCCGCGAAGTAATACTGGCGCTTGAAGATATGGAAGCTATGGCGGTAAAGACGCTGGCAACTTTGGAAGATAAATGCTAAAAAACAAGGAGGTGAAGAGCATGGAAGCGAAGAAGGTTTACGATTTAGACAAACTGCCCTTAAAGAAAAATGCGGCTGGCGTTTTTCAAAGGGCAAAAATCAATGGACAAATAACCGATAAGGATATAGCCAGCATTCTGCCTAAGAATCTATTGAACCGCAAAGATGAACTGCTGAAAACAATTCGCGCCATTTACGATGCTTTAAAAATTTTAAACATCGCATTAGTGAGAAATAGCAGCCTCTCTGCTAAAAAAAGCGAAGGCGGCGTTGAAATTAAAAAGGCTAGCCAAGGCTGCGGCGCCTCCAAGAATCCCCCTATTTATTGTTCGCGCGACATAATAGGAATATATGGAGAAGAAATTTCCAAGTTCGATGTTTTGGATAAAGAGAAGGTGAAAGAATTAGCCGAGGAATATCAATTAAACGGCTCTTTGTCCGCCCGCAATCAGCTCATTAAGCACAATCTTAGACTTGTTTTCAAGGTCGCCGGATACTATAAAGACAAAATAGGCGCGCGTAATGCCCTGGAATTTCTCGATCTTGTCCAAGCGGGAAGTCTCGGATTGATAACCTCAGTGGAGAAATTTAATCCTTCTTTAGGATTTGAATTTTCCACATACGCAATGTGGAATATAAAGCAGGCGATATTCAGGATAATATACAATCAAAGTAAGACGATTCGAGAGCCTGTGCATTTTCAGGAAGATGAAAAAAGGGTGATCCGAGCGATGTCTCGCCTTTATCTTAGCGGCGGAAAGGAACCGGACGCGGAGCAATTGGCTTTCGCTCTGTCAATGCCTATTGGACGGGTAAAGGAAGTATTGAGACAGCTGGACAGAAAAATATTATCGCTTGATGAGAAATACGACAATGGCGATAAAGAAATCAGCGAGCTGTATGGAAGCATTGAAAGCAAAGCTGTTCCTACTCCGGAACTATCGCTTATGGCCAAACACGAGGCTAAAAGAGCGTTTCAGAACATCAGTGATATTCTTGCTAAAATTTCCACTTGTTGCACGGACAAAGAACAAGATATGTTTCGGATGCGCTACGGATTCATCGGTTATGGAGCAGAACCGAAGACCCTTGAAGAGATTGGCGAAAAATACTCAATTTCCCGAGAACGCGTACGGCAGATTATTGAAAAAATCTGGCAAAGACTGCACGGCAAGGGCATAAGCAAAAATCACGACGATAAATGGGTACGGTGCGAACTGGACCGATTCTACCAGCTATCAGAATTATCAGAATAATGCGCAAACTTCTCCTTTGAAATAACTTTCTATATTATTTAAGGCTTGAGAAAGTCAACTTCTCAAGCCTTTTTTCTACCTACTTTCTCACCAAAATCTGTTTTTTTATGAGATTATAATCCCTCCGCCGAGCATTGTTTCTTTGTCGTAAAATACGATGGATTGGCCGGGCGTGACGGCTCGCTGCGGATCGTCGAAAACGACTCGTATCTTATATCTTGTATCTTGTATCTTGAAAAGCGTAGCTTTTTGCAGCGGTTGGCGGTAGCGGATACGGGCCGAAACTTTTACCGGAAATTTCGGCGCTTGTCCGGAAATCCAATTGATATTTTTCACTTCCAATTCTTTTTTGAATAATTTGGGATGAGTCGTGCCGGCCGCGACATAAACGATATTTTTGCGAATATTTTTAGAAACAACATAGTAAGGAATCCCGCCGCCAATGTTTAATCCATGCCGCTGGCCGATTGTAAAATATTCCGCGCCATCGTGCTTGCCTATTTTTTTATTATCAATAGTAATTATATCTCCTTTGTGCGGCTTGATCCATTGCTTTAAGAATTCCTTCAGTTGCACCTCGCCCACAAAACAAATCCCCTGACTGTCTTTTTTATCAGCTGTGGGCAGTCCAAACTTTTTGGCCAATTCCCGCACTTCCGGTTTAGTTAAATCTCCAATAGGAAACAAAGCTTTGGCCAATTGCTTTTGATTCAGAGCGTAGATAAAATAACTTTGATCTTTATTTTTATCAACCGCGGCAAGCAACTCATAACTTTTCACTTTTAACTTTTCACTTTTAACTTTTCTTACATAGTGTCCCGTGGCGATAAAATCAACTTTTAATTCTTTTATTGCTATTTTTAAAAAATATCCGAACTTTATGTATTTATTGCATAATACATCGGGATTGGGCGTGCGGCCGCGCCGATATTCACTGATAAAATTCGCAAACACTTTGTCCCAATATTCTTTTTCAAAATGCATTATGTGAAATGGCATATTCAGAATTTTCGCCACTTTCCTTGCGTCTTCCTGATCCTCGGCCGAAGTGCAACCGTCCATAATCGGCGTCCTGACCAATTCATCGTCCCAATTTTTCATAAACACGCCAATCACATCAAAGCCCTGCTCTAAAAGCAGGGCCGCCGTGACTGACGAATCAACGCCGCCCGATAAACCGACGGCCACTCTGATTTTTTTATTCATAATTTACGCTTCTCCGATTTTTTCTCCGCTAATCCCCAGAGCTTTGGCGGTTAATTTTTCCTCCTCTTCCTGCTTTTCATATTCTTTCAAAACTCCTTCAGCGGCGAAAATTCCAGCCTTGGCCCGCAAAGCCAGAGCGATCGCATCGCTTGGCCGGCAGTCAATTTCGTGAAGCACTCCGGCAGCGTCGCGCAATTCCATGCTGGCGAAATAAGTACCGTCTTTGAATTCTCGTATAATGACACGGTTGATTTCTCCGCCGAGTCTTCTTATGGCCATCAGCGCCGTATCGGCCGTGAGAGGCCGCGGGACTTTCGTCTGATTCAAAGCCGCGTCAATAGCCGCTCCTTCCAAAAGCCCGACCGACATTGCCAAATTTTTTCCTTCGCCCGACAATATCAACACCCAATTTTCACCGGATAGGTCAATAAATAATCGTTCGATTGCAAGCTCAATAATTTTCATATATTTTTCGCGTTTTTAATCATAAAATCGTACATTGTTTGAAAAACTTCCCGGCGCGGCTCGTCTATTACTAAATTATGGTGCGAGTTTTTAATCCATTTAAGCTCTTTTGCGGATGAGCCGATATTTCTAAATATGTAATCGGCGCTTTTCGGATTGACCGCGCTATCGTTCGCCGAATGAAGTATCATTGTCGGGACATTGACCAAATGAAGATCTTTCTTGGTGCGGCGATCGATAAACTTAAACATTTCAATCACATTTTTTAGCGGCGCTACCGGATAAGCCTTGCGCCGATCCATTGCCGCTTTGTCAAAAAAATGTTCGGGCTTGACCCGCTTCGCGTAATAAGTCTTGAAAAAACCCATTATCGGGATAAACAGCTTGCCCCAAAAATGATTGTAAAAATATATCACCGTACCCAAAAGAAATAATCCTCGTATGTTTCCATGTTTACCGGCAATGTGAATGGCCAGATTTCCGCCAAAGGAAATTCCTCCCAGAAAAATATTTTCCGCTTGCCCTGAAAATTCATCCAGCTCAATTTCTATTTGTCTCACCCAATCTTCCGGCGAACGATTGATCATATCTTCGGGCGTCGTTCCGTGGCCCAAAAGCATCGGCACCTTTACCGCCACGCCTTTATTTTTGAAAAATTCTTCCAAGTCCTTAAATTCTTCGCTTGATCCGGAAAATCCGTGAATCATGAATAAGCCGAATTTCTTTTTCGCGCGATCCTCCATAATATTACTGCGATCAATGAGCCTTTCCGTTTGTATTTTTCGCCTGGCGATTTATGAAATTTATAATTTCTTCAAAAACTTTTTCCTTGCCGCTGCCCGTAGTCAGAGAGTGCTCTCCTTCGTTCACCCAAATCAGCTCCTTTTTATCTGTCGCTATATTATTGAAAATATATTGAGCGCTTCTCGGATGGACAATCCGGTCTTTTTTCCCCTGCACCACCATCATCGGAGCATTGATTTTTGATATGGCTTCTCTTAAATCATGGTTGGTGAAATCGTAAGCCTCTTTTATGATCCGTACCGGAACTTTTTGATAACTCTTATAGCTGCTATCTTTTTTCACATAATATTCCATGACTTTTCCGGCTGTCTTGAAAACCATATTCCAAATTATATGACGCCGGAAAAAAACCGGCGTGGACATTGTGACAATTCCGGCCACCGGCTTGGAAAGCGAGGCCACCATTCCCAATCCTCCTCCCAGGGAATCTCCTACAATATACACCTTTTCGCAAATCGCTTTCAAGCGGGTGATTGATTCTTTCACTTCCTCAAGCCAGTGGGAATAATGCGTTTTCATTAGATTGGCCGGATCAGTCCCATGGCCGGAAAGACAAGGCGCCAGGACAGTGAAATTGGCGCGTACCAAAGCTTTGGCTAAAAATTCAAGCCGATGAGGTGTGCCGCTCAAGCTATGGACAAGCAAAACTCCTATCCGATTTCCCGGATAGTAAATCTCGCCGCAAAGCTGATTGTTTTTATGTGCTTCCGCGTTCATATCAAAATTTAATAAAATCGTTTTAAATTGCAGTCTAACATAAATTGAATATTTTGTCAACCCACTATGCGGATTTCTTATCAAGGAACTTTAAAAAGTTTTTCCGTCCGTTCAATAATTTTACTATGAATATTTTCAATAGACGCTGAACCGTCGATCATCTCTACGGGCCATTTTGATTCTTTAAAAAATTCATAAAATCCATTTCTGACTTTTTTATGGAATTCCATGCTTTCCGCGTCAATTCGCGAAAGAGTTTGCTTTTCTTTTCTTTTTATGCCGATTTCCGGATCTATGTCAATGTAAAAAGTAAGATCCGGAATCAAAGAGCGCGCCGCAAAATCATTGTTTAATTTTATAAAATCAAAATCCGCTACTTGCCGGGCGTAAAATTGATAAGCGAATGTGGAAGCCGCGAAACGATCGCATAATACGGTATGCCCGGATTCCAGCGCTGGCATGATGATTTTTGAAATATGTTGGGCGCGGTCGGCTAAAAACAAAAAAAGTTCGGCCCGGTCGTCCAAAAGGCCTTTGTGCGCCGTGTCCAGAAGCAAAGCGCGAATTTCGCGGCAAATGCTTTTGTCGCCGCCCGGCTCTTTGGTTAAAAAGATTTTACCTCCTTGCTTTTCCAACGCCTTGGCCAATAACTGAATCTGCGTGGTTTTTCCGCTCCCTTCTCCGCCTTCAAATGAAATAAACTTTCCCCTCATAAATGATTGTCTAATATTTCGTTTACAAGCGCGTCCGCTTCCTTATTTTTCTCTCGCGGAATATGATGGAATTTTATCCGTTTGAATTTTTTTGACAAATTCCAAACTTTTAAAAAAATAGCGGCTAAATCCTTATTTTTCACCTTGTACTCGAGCTTCAGCTGTTTGACCACAAGCTCGCTGTCCAAGAAGCAATCAAGCTCCATTATCTTCAATTCCTGCGCCTTTTCCAGACCAAGCAAAATCGCGTTATATTCAGCCTGATTATTGGTGGCAACGCCTAAATATTTCCCTTCGCGCGCGATAATTTCCCTGCCATAATAAACAACAAATCCGGATGCCGCCGGTCCCGGATTGCCTCTGGCGCCGCCGTCAGCGTAAAGATTGTATGCCATAAATCAATGTTTAGTCGCCGACAATCCGCGCGTCAATCAATTCAATTTGTATTTCCTTATTGCCGTTCCATTCATTCTCGCTCAATTCGTATACAATATCCAATCTTGAATTCGCTTCAAATGGTATTTGGCCGTTTGAATTCCACCCGAAGCCCATCACTTTCCAGACTTTTCCTTGGCTGTCGCGAAAATACGAGCGCAAATGTTTTTTGGTCTGCCCGATCGGCTCAACGCTCACCACTTCCAAATTTTTGGCGAAGAATTTCGGTTTGCTATTTCCCGATCCGAAAGGCGCGAATTGCGCCAATTCGCCGACCAGCGGCTCGGAAATATGTTCCAGAGGAAGATGCGCGTCTATGGATAATTTCGGAGAGAGTTCCAATTCACCGATAAATTCTTGCGCGATTTGATTGATTTGTTTCTTAAATTCATCCACCGCCGATTCATTGATCAGCGAAAAACCGCAGGCCATTTTATGCCCGCCGAATTTTGCCAAAAGTCCGCCTTCCGCGGCTTTTTGCATTACTTCCATAATATTCAGTTCGTCAATGCTGCGTCCGGAGCCGGTCAATTTCTCGCCGTTTGATCCGATAATGAAAGTCGGGAGGTAAAATTCGTCTTTTAATTTTCCGGCCACCAGTCCGACAATCCCCGCCGGCCAATCCGCGCCATAAGCCACGCAGGCGAAATCTCCGCCGTTTTCGGCAAGCTGGCGGCGCGCCTGATTCATTATTTGCTCCACCAATTTCTGGCGATTGATATTGGCTTGATTCAATTGCGCCGACAATTCCACCGTCTCGGCATCGCTCTCCGTATTCAAAAGCCTGAAAGCCAAATTGGCGTGCTCCATCCGGCCCGCCGCATTGATGCGCGGCCCGATGCAAAATCCGACTTTTTCCGTATCAACCGCCGCTGGATTTACGCGCGCTATTTCCATCAATCGGCGCAGTCCCGGATTTCTAGTTTTAGAAAGCACCAGCAATCCGTACTTTACCAAAACGCGATTCTCGCCGACAAGCGGCATACTGTCGCAAATTGTGGAAATGGCCGCCAGATCCAAAAGCCATTTTTCCCAACCTTCAAAAAGCCCTTTGCCCTGCGCGAATTTTTTCGCCTTTTCATTTTTAAAAAACGCTTGGATGAATTTGAAAACCACGCCGCCGCTTGACAGCTCTTTGAACGGATAGGTTTCTTCCAAAAGCTTTGGATTAATTATCGCGCAAGCCTCTGGAATTTTCTCAGGCGGCAAATGATGATCAATGATTATCACATCCATTCCGCTGCTATTAGCCAAATCCACTTCGTCAAAATTGGAAATCCCGCAATCGCTGGAAATCAACAGGCTGAATCCTTTTTCGGAAAATTGCTTCACCACCTCTTTGTTCATACCGTATCCTTCGTTTTCGCGATGCGGCAAATAAACCTCCGCTTTCAATCCTAGAGCGGAGAGTAATTTATAGAGCATTGTGGATGAAGTCACTCCGTCAACATCATAATCGCCGTAAATCAAAACTTTCTCATCATTTTCCGCGGCGATCAATACGCGCTCCACCGCTTTTTTCATATCGCGGAACAAATACGGATCGTGCAAATCGCGCTCGAAATTAGGCGAAAAAAAACATTCTTCGGATTTGTCCGGCACTCCCCGATCCCGCAATAAATAAGCGATCAAAAGATCCCCGGACAAAAGCTCTTTATTTTTCAAAATCCATTGCTTTTTTTGCTTTAGCATAGTTGGATCAGTATATCATATTGACAAAAAAAGCAAAGAGGTGTAATGTTTAAATATCTTCAAAAAGACGAATAAGTCCTTTTCATCAACCCTTAACAAGGAGGTGCACAATGTCAGGACAAGCGAATAAAAACAAAACCATCATAGTGAAGAAAGAGGAACAAAGGCCGGTGGAGGCTAATAAGGAAACCATCAAAAGCGGCAAAAAAACCGTTAAAGACGCCGACGACCTTATTGACAAAATTGACGATGTTCTCGAAGAGAACTCCGAAGAATTTGTCAAAAACTATGTACAAAAAGGCGGAGAATAAATCTCCGCGCCTCCAAAATATAAAGACCCTCTGATTTCTAGAGGGTCTTATTTTTTATGGGCTACAAAACCGCCGCGAGGACAAAAAGTCCGGCAATAACCATCATTGAAAACGATAAAAGAGATGCGGCTGACATAATTTGTTTTAGGATTTATTTATGTTTTCCTTTACGGAAAGATTTGCTTATTTTCGTCATCGTACACGAAAATCGCTTGAGTGGGACAGGATTTGGCTGATTCAAGCAATATATCTCCTGCCGTTTTTTCCCATTCCTTCTTTAAAACAGCTTTATTTTCGCTATCCAGCTCAAAAGCGTCGGGCGCCACGGCAATACAATTGGCCGCGCCGATGCATAAATCTCGTTTTACTTCTATTTTCATAGATTTATTTTTGTTCTTCGTCCGCCATAGCTTTATGCGCAGGCGGATTTCTATTAATAGTTTAAATTATACGCCAATATTACAATTTTGGCAATACCGGATTTTTACCTCGATTCCTTGTCATTATTCGCCGCTCCTTTCACTTTTAATCGATCCTTTGGTTAAAAAAGTGAGTCCGTGTCCGGATTCTTGCCTATATTTAAAATCCACCTGCCCGGCTAAAACTTTTCCCCACGGCTGATCCAAATCGCGCACTGCTTTATAGCGCAGCCAATATCCGGGTACAATGCCGGGATCAAGGGCATTCAGCTCATTGGAATTCTGATTTCCCCCGTTCCAATATACATGTTCCCCGTCCAGCGGCGCTTCGTCAAAATTATAAGTGCCTCTCATGCCGTGGACAAAATACATCGGTTTGCCGCCCGCGTCAAATTCAATTCCGAAAAGCTCATCACCGTTGATCCGCCAAACATGATTGGCCATAGCCGGAGAGAAAGGTTCGTCGGGCCAGCCTTTTTTGGTCGCGCCCAGATCAGCCACGCTGTTGACCGTGTTTGTCACAAAACGCGCGCCTGACGATGTCACTTTTTCGGTCGGCTTTATGACCATATCGGCTATCTGCGCCGGCAGTAAATTCAATAAATACAATATTACGCCCACGCAAGCAATGAGTATGAGAATTAATGAAATAATTAAGCCCAAGTGGCGCTCTCTTGGTTGTTGAATTTCTCCCTCCGTCATAATAAATAATAATTAAATAATAATATTTGATCAATTATATTACTTTTTTTCCCGATTTTTAAAATAATCTTCCGCGGCTTTGTACTCCTCCGAACCCTCTTGGACATCTTTATTAAGATCGCGAAAATGCTTAAAGCCGTCATAACCGGAAAGCGGATCATTTTTAATCGCTTCCTCCGCTTTATCTTTATTCAGCATATCTTCTATGTTCTCACCGCTTTTTCGCATTCTTTCTTCTTCCTCCCGCGCGCGCTTATCTTCTCTGGAACAACCGGCCATTTCAAGAGCGGACGCTCCTCCAATTAATGCGCCAAGCGCCAAACCCGTCTTTTTTAGAAAATCTCGACGAGATATCTCATCGCCTTCTTTTTTATTTTTTTCCTCATCCATTGGTTGTCGTGGTCCAAATTCCGGCATAAAATAATATGGATAATTTAATATTAATTTTAAACTTGCAATTTAGTACACTTGCTCCTTTTTCTCCCTCAAAAAACCGATCCAATCTTCAAATATTTCAATAAATGCCTTAAAAGGCGCTTCCAATATCACATCAAAAATAAATATGAAAACATTGATTTTGGGCAATTTTTTGGAAAACCAATACCCGACGCGCACCAGTGGAATGGCAAAAATATCCACGATAAATCCGGTCACTCCCTGGCGTTTTTTTATTATTAAAAGCTCGGCAGCGTTTTGACGCAATCTGATGGCAAAAAATGTGATTGTGCTTAAGAAAAATAAAAATATGATAATACTGACAAAGCTGAAATCAAGCCACCGGTCAAGCGCGTAAATGATTGATCCAAAGCTCAAAAAATAAAGCGCCAAATAAAATACGGAAAATAGAGCCAAAGAAAGCCGGCCGCGCCGCGCATCCGCCCTGATGCGATTCGGCGATTTGGTATTGCCCCCTTCGTAAACAATCATCTTAAGTCCGTTTACGATCCTGTCAGTATTATTATCGCCGGGCGCCCTGATCCATAATACCACGATAAACATGAAGATGGGATGAAAAAGCGAATTGATGATAATGGGTGTGATATTGGTGTGCCGTAAAATATACATATCAATCGGAAATTCCAAAATGATGCCTAAAAGCATTTTGGTGATGAAAATATACAAAATCGCACGGACCGCGCTGCGGCGCAATTTCTTTTTGGTAGAGGAATAGCGTTCGTCGCACGCGGCTCGCACCTTTTCTTCAAAAACATCCGGATCGCGCATAACTTGCGCGGCTGATCCCGGATCATCTCTTATGACATCTTCCAATATTTGAAAAAGGACGCTGTAGCGCTTCATCACCGCTTTCAATTTCTCGGCCAAAGGATGATTTTTTTCCGTTTCAAACCGATTATAAATTTCATCAATATTGCCGGCGAATTCTTCCAAAAGCTCGCCAGTCGGCTCTTTCCATTCCGGAAACGACCTCATCCAAAGATCGTAATTTATCATCGCTTCATCGGAACGGACAAAAGTGCGCCTTATTGCCAAAAAAAATTGCAGGCTTCTGTCTTCCTCGGAAATTTTTATTCTTTCCAAAACCACGCTTTTCTTGACTACCTCTTCCATAGCCGCCATCAAGCTGTCGTCTATTCCCTGATAAACCAATAACCGGTCAATTTCTACGGCCGCCATTCCGAAAAACCATTGAAAAATTTCTTTTTGCTGAAGTTTTGATTCTTTTTTATAAACCAGATTGGCGAGGCGGACATATTTGTCAATAATCGCCCTGATCTCGCCGATCTTCATTTCCGGCATAGTATTATTATCAATGTAGCCTGCGCGAATCAATTCTTTGATGAGCGACAAGGAGATATTTTCAGCCGTCCCGCCCATTCCCAATCGGCGCTTTAAAACGCGCTCCAATGCATTTTTTCGCAATAATTTTTCTTCCTTAAAATCAATTACATTGCGTAATTTTTCATAAATATACGCCAAGTGGCTCACCACTTGATCAACCGTAATTTTCGCTTTATCGGAGAAAAGCTCGGGCAATTTTCCGGAATATTCAAAAGCGTCCAAAATCGGCTGGACTATTTGGTCAAATCCCGTTTCCCGCGCTTTTTTCGCCGGCGTTGAAATTACCGGCACTAAAGGAATCATCATATAATTATTATATCAAAATAGCATAAAAAAATCAACCCCACGCTTATTAGCGAGGGGCGAGAGTCCGGAAACTATTTCCTCTTATTCGGATCCAGGATTTTTTTACGGATGCGCAGAGATTTCGGAGTGATTTCTAAGTACTCATCTTTATCTATGAATTCCAGGGCGGTTTCCAAAGTAAGCTTTCGTGGAGGAATAAGAAGGATTGCCTCATCTGAAGCCTTAGAACGGACATTGGTGAGCTTCTTTTCCTTTATCGGATTGACATTGATATTATCGCTCTCGCGATTGCTTTCGCCGATGATCATCCCCACATACACATCATCGCCCGGTGAAATAAAAAGCGTGCCCCTTTCTTGCAGATTATAAAGCGCATAGCCGACAGCGACGCCGTTTTCCATTGAAATGAGAGCGCCGTGCGAAGCCCGGCCCAAGCCCTCCACCATCGGAGCGTACTTTAAGAAATTATGATGCATTTGCGCAGTACCTTTGGTCGCAATCATCAGTGCGTTTTTCAATCCCAAAAGCCCTCTGGTCGGTATCACAAATTCATAATGCTGTTCGCCCGAATCAAGAATCTGCATATTTTCCATTATGCCCTTGCGTTTGCCCACCATCTCCATCATCGCGCCAGAGTGCTCCTCCGGCACCTCAATAATCAGAGATTCAAAAGGCTCCATCTTTTTGCCGTCAACTTCTTTGATGATCACTTCTGGGCGAGAGACCGTGAGCTCATATCCTCCCCGGCGCATTTGTTCCAAAAGAATGGCCAAATGAAGTTCGCCTCTTCCCGCCACCAAAAAGCTCCCCTCGTCTTCGCTTTGCCTTACGCGCAAAGAAACATTGGTTTCCAATTCTTTGGTCAGGCGGTCTTTGATATTTCTGGAAGTGCAATATTTTCCCTCTTTGCCGGCCATGGGCCCGTCATTGACCCGGAACATCATTTCCATAGTCGGCTCGTCAACATTGAGAAGCGGCAAAGCCACGGGATTGGCCGGATCGGCGACTGTCTCGCCGATCTCCACATCGTCAAAGCCGGAAAGCGCCACGATATCTCCGGCGGAAATTTCCGAAACTTCTTTTCTTGTCATTCCGTCAAAGGCCAAAAGACCAGTAATGCGGCTCGCGATATGCGCGCCGTTTTTCTTGATCAAAATCGCCTGCTGTCCGGCTGTAATTTTCCCGTTATCCACGCGGCCGATGGCGATACGGCCTTTGTAATTATCGTAAGAGAGATTTAAAATTAAAATCTGCAAAGAAGCATTGACATCGCCGTGCGGATGCGGAATTTTTTCAACGATCAAATCAAAAAGCGGAATCAAGTCTTTTCCCGGGACAGCCGCGTCAAGACTGGCGACGCCGGCAATGGCTGAAGCGTAAATAATCGGGAAATCAAGCTGATCATCCGTCGCGCCCAAAGAAACGAAAAGATCAAATGTTTTGTCAACCACTTCCTGGGGGCGGGCATCCGGACGGTCTATTTTATTAATCACCACAATCGCCTTATGTCCAAGCTCCAATGCCTTTTTTAGCACGAACTTAGTCTGGGGCATCGGCCCTTCCTTGGCATCAACCAAAAGCAAAACGCCGTCGGCCATGCGCAAGACTCTTTCCACTTCTCCGCCGAAGTCAGCGTGCCCGGGCGTGTCAATGATATTTATCCTTATGTCCTTATAAAGCACCGAAGCGTTTTTGGCTTTAATGGTAATGCCTCTTTCCTGCTCCAAATCCATAGAATCCATTACCCTCTCGGTAATTTCGGTCTTTCCTTGATTGGCCGCGGTTTGTTTCAGTATCGCGTCCACCAAAGTAGTTTTCCCATGATCCACATGGGCAATAATGGCGACATTTCTGATATTCGTATTTGACATATGATTGTTTTATAAATTAGCTCGACACCGTAACATAAGTGTCGAGCGATCAAGTCTAAGAGTTTGAAATAAAAAATTAATCTCTAATTTTCTGGTATAAATACCCTTTTATTTCTTATTACAAACCCCTTCACGGCTCCGCAATATTCGCAAGGTGAATACTGAATGATGGTTATCTGCGGCCTTAAAACAATTCCGCCCTTTGCACCGCAATCCGGGCATTCGTGCCTAAAATCCTTTTTGGCTAGAATCGCCCTAACCATAGCTTTTTCAGTTTTCCTTTTCTCCAGAAGATTCTTGATTAATCCGATCATTCTTCCCTCCTTGGTTTAGGTTAACATTTTTTGCGGAAATTCAACAAAAGAACAATATAACTTGTGTATATTACCACCTAATTTATATTCTGTCAAATATCGGTGCTACGGCCAACAAATAAATGCACTATCTTAAGCCATTTTCCCAGCAAACTCGGCCAATTCCACGAGCCTGTTGGAGTAGCCGAATTCGTTGTCGTACCAGGCGATAATTTTTACCATATCGCCGTCCACGACTTTGGTGAGAGACAGGTCAACAATACTGGAATAAGAATTGCCGATGAAATCGGAAGAAACAACCTCATCTTTGGTGACGGCTAAAATGCCTTTATAACGCGTTTCTTTGGAAGCTTCGGTAAGCGCCGCGTTTATTTCCTCGGCCGTTGTCTTTTTCTTTAAGAGGAATGTGAAATCGGAAAGCGAGACTACGGCGGTCGGCACTCTTACGGACAAACCATCAAACAATCCTTTGAGATCTGAAATGACTTCTCCTGTGGCAATGGCCGCACCGGTCGTCGTCGGCACGATATTTTGCGCCGCGGCCCGGGCCCTTCGCAAATCCTTGTGCGGTCCGTCCACCAAATTCTGATCAGCCGTGTATGAATGGGTCGTCGTCATCATTGCTTTTTTTATTCCAAACTTTCTGTGTATCACTTCCGCGACCGGCGTGATGCAATTCGTGGTACAGGAAGCATTGGAAATCACCCGATGTTTTTTGGGATCAAATTTATCCTGATTGACTCCCAAAACAAAAGTCGGGACTCCCCCGCCTTTGGCCGGTGCTGAAATTATCACGAGCTTCGCACCAGCTTCCAAATGCAATTTTCCGCCTTCCAAATCCGTAAACCGGCCGGTGCATTCCAAAACCACATCAACATTTAGTTCTTTCCATGGCAAAGTCTTCGGATCTTTAATCGCGTAAACTCTGACTTTTTTTCCGTCCACGATGATATTTTCATTATTAAAAGAAACTTTTTTGCCAAATCTCCTATACATCGTATCGTATTGTAAAAGGTAGGCTAATGTTTTCGTGTCGGTCAGATCATTAATCCCGACAACCTCAACATTTGCTTTTTCAAGCGCGATTTTAAACGCGGCCCGGCCGATCCTTCCAAAACCATTGATTGCGATGCGAATTTTTTTATTAGACATACATATTTAAACATTATTTAAATAAATATTTTCGGCGAGGGTTGGCCAATTTTCGCACGAGGACTGTTTGAGCGAAGCGCAAGCGAGCGAGTTCCGCAGAAGAAAATTGGTCTAAGCCGAGCAAGAAAATAATTATAACTTCAATGCAAATAATTTATTCATTAATTATTATATAATCATTAGCGCTTTCTTTTTTAAGTTCCAGTTTTTTAACTTCTGTCAAATCATCCAATTTATTTGATTTGAGAAATTTATTGGACATTGTGTACAAAATTTCTTTTATGTACAAACTGCGCAGAACGCTGGAACCGTAATACCCGTAACCGTACCAACTTCCCTCCTCGCCCAAATCGCCGTCCATATGATCAATTTTTCCCTTTAATTCAATCTTGTCTTTTTCAATATGGAATACGGCCGCGCCGTTGAAATTCGTGATTCTTGCCATCTCCGGACATAATCTGCCTCCAGTGCCGCAACCGGAATTATCTTGACTGGAATTTTCATAAATTTGCACCGGGATTACCAGCAAATTTTTATCGCGGCTGAATAGAAATGCCTTGTGATCGTAAAGGGCGATTGAGTCGCTTCCGCTGTCGCCTAAAACATATTTGGCCGCTTCTTTGGGATTGGCCACATCAGATACATCAAAAAGCGAAATTTTAATTCCCTTGGTGACAACGCGCGGCGCCGGAGCAATCATCATTGATTCTTCATCAGATGTGATTCCTCCCGGCTCAACCGACGGAGCGGAAGCCGAGACTTCTTCCGTATCTTTCCCGATTCCGATGATCGTTGTGTCATCATACGGATGGAGATAATTGGAAAATCCCGGAATTTTTAATTTTCCCAGCACTTTGGGATTCTTCGGATCCTTCAAGTCAATCGCGAACAAAGGATCGGTTTGCCGGAAAGTCACCATATAGGCGCGATCCTGCATAAAACGGACTGAATAAATTCTTTCCCCCGGCGCCAAATTTTCCACCCGCCCCACCACTTTTAAATCTTTGTCCAAAACATATAAATTACTGTACGACTCTTGCTGGCCGCTCTCATTGGCAAATTGCGACCATGTGCGATTTTTTGTAGTGGCGATTCTGAAATATTCTCCGTTTTCATCCATTGAAAATTGATTAAGAACAGCGCCCGTAGCCTCGCCGACTGTCTGATATTTCAAGCTGTCTTTATCAATCGCGATCTTATGAATGACTGTCTTTTCCAATTCCTTGGAAATATCCGCGTATTTCTGCTTCATTTTGGCTTCAAGCTCTTTTTGCAGATTTTTTTGCTCGGCTTGCGGCAGGGTCATTTGATATTTTTGGATGATTTGCCCGACCTTGGCCAGCTTTTCCTGTTTTGACAAAACATCTTTGTCGGTATTTTCAATTTTTTTCACTTGCGCCTGATCTTTGGCATTCAAACGCGGCACGATCAATTCTTTCATCGCTTCCAAAACAAGCTGGTATTCATTTATATATTTCGTATACGCGATATAAATATTATTTTGCGACACATACATATTCTGATTCCCGTCCAAAAGATAGACTTCGTTTTTCACCGCTTTTAAATTATCCTTAACATTGATCGCGGAAATGCTGCTCAGATTGTACGACTGGTACGGGATGTCAAAATAATAAACATCCGGACAATTGCAGCGCGGCGTCCCGACAGTGATCGGTAAAGCCGTTCCATTTTCCAAAATAATCGGAATAGGCACATCGCCGCCGTATGAATAAGTCGTTGTCACAGCATAGACATAATCGCCGATCATGCGGGAATTATTTATACTGCCCTCAAAATCCAAATCCCGCACCTGTTCGGGATTCTTCTTATCGCTAATATCAAAAACCTTAACGAAAGCGTACTGCGAAGAGCGGGAGGGCGCTATTCCCTCCGGCATTGCTTGCATTTTTGCATAAATCGCGTCGTCTTGTCCCAAAACAACCAGGGAATCGCCGTTTAAATACAGATTTTGAGGCGTAGATTTTAATTCTATTTTAGAAATTATTTTCGCAGAATCGGCAGGATAGGCTTCGGCAATGAAAATACTTTTTCCGGAAACCGCGTAAATGTATTTGCCGTCAGTCTTAATAATATCCGCTTCGTCCACTCCGGCCACTTGCACATTGGTAGTAGAATAATCCTCTCCGGCCTGCAATGATTTTTGAGACAATCCGGCATTCATTGACTCTTCCGATATCCCGCTAGAGACCACCGGAGCTGTCAGACCAACCGCATCGCGAGCCATTGCCATACCGCTACCGAAATAAGATCCGCCTTCCGGCGCTTGGGCTAAAAATTCTTTTAATTCATTGTAATTGGCGAACTTTTTGATTTTAGTCTGATCATCTCCGGAAATTCCCGCCGATCCGGAATTAATGTTTGCCGATCCGTTTATGTTGGTATTATTCGCCGCGGGCGGATTTATATCTCTGTAATAAAATACTCCCGCAAATATCGCGCCCAATAAAATCACGCCGCCGATAATAAGAAACATTTTGTATAAATATTGATTCATATCCCAATATTATTTAATAATGCTTTTTTTGCTTTAATAACTTTTCAACCGCCTTGGCATCGGCATCGGCCAAAATCTCGCCGTCAATATCAATCGTTGGAACAAATTGCTGTCCGGATTTTTTCACCATTTCATCAAGATATTCTTTATTTTTCGCAATATCTCTTTCTTCAAATTCAATATTATTTTTCTTTAAAAAATTCTTTACATCATCGCACCACGCGCAAAAATTTCTTGAATATACAATAATCTTCATACTTTTGTATTATACCATCTAATCAATTCTTATGCCAAATTATGTTTTTGCTTGATAATCTCTTCGGCCGAGCGATATTTTTTAATTGCATTTGGCGTAAATCTCAAAATCGGCCAAGGAATTTTGTAAAAAAAAGACGGAATCCATTCGCTCATTCCGGCTTTGCGCGGCTCAACATAAAACAAAACCTCCGGAATCCAAACGCCCGTATGGCTTTGCTCCAACATTGTCAGCCATAAATCCCAATCCTGGAGCCGCCGGATCGATTCGTCAAAGCGCGGAAAATGCTCGCGCCTGACAAGAGAGTTCGTATGTATGTACGGCATTTGTTTTAATTTATCGCCGTCAAACGGCCAAAGCTTAAAAATTTTAAAACCGAATTTAAAAGATGAATAAACATAAGAGGCATTTTTATTTTCTTGAAGCGCTTGAAACATTTTTTCCAAACAGTCCGGCCGCA
>SCPX01000047.1 GCA_004298615.1 Patescibacteria group bacterium
TCAATCAAAGAATTGCTTGCATTGGATAATGCCGTAGAAAAATAATTCCAAAAAATTAAGCCGGAAAATACAAAAATAGGGTAAGGGATATTATCTGATGGAATTTTTGCGAATGATCCAAAGAATACAGAGAAAACAACCATAAGCAAGAACGGTTGCAGAATCGCCCAGGCAATACCGATAACAGTCTGTTTGTAGCGGACTTTAATGTCGCGCCAAGTGAAAATATAAAAAAGCTCCCGATATTTCCAAAGTTCTTGAAAATTAATACTAATCCATCCGGAGCGCGGTTTAATGATTGTTATAGACGATTGAGCGGTTCTCATATTCATTATACTTCTATGTCTTGTTCGTACCATTCAATTGTCTTTTTTAAGCCATCTTCAAGCGCGGTCTGCGCTTTCCATCCAAGATGATTTATTTTGGAAACATCCAAGAGTTTTCTCGGAGTGCCGTCCGGTTTTGATTTGTCGTAAACTATATTTCCGGTGAATCCGACAATTTCTTTTATTTTTTCCGCCAGTTCGCTTATCATAACATCTGCTCCGAATCCGACATTTATCGGTTCCGCTTCATTGTATTGATTCATTAAAAATACGCAAGCATCGGCCAAATCGTCAACATATAAAAATTCCCGCTTGGGCATGCCCGTTCCCCAAATAACGATCTCGTTTTTATTGTCCCGCTTGGCTTCGTAAAATTTGCGAATTAGCGCCGGCAAGACATGGGAATTTTCCAAATCAAAATTGTCATTTGGTCCGTAAAGATTTGTCGGCATGCAGGAAATGAAATTAGCGCCATATTGTTTTTTGTAGTATTGGCACATTTTTAGTCCGGCTATTTTTGCGATGGCATATGCTTCATTGGTTGGTTCCAATTTTCCGTCCAATAAATACTCTTCTTTGATCGGTTGAGGCGCCAGTTTCGGGTAGATGCATGAGCTTCCCAAAAAAAGTAATTTTTTGACACCGTATTTATGCGCATTATAAATTATATTGTTTTGAATTTGCAGATTTTGATAAATGAAATCCGCCGGGTAAGTGTTGTTGGCAAGAATGCCGCCGACTTTTGCCGCGGCTAGAAAAACATATTCAGGCTTTTCATTTTCAAAAAAATTAGTCACAGACTGTTGATTAAGAAGGTCGAGTTCTTGTCTTGTTTTGCAGGCGAAGTTGGCATATCCGCTGTTTTCCAGGGTTCGCTTGATTGCCGAACCAACCATGCCCCGATGCCCCGCAATATATATTTTCGCGTTTTTATTCATCATATTTATATTTCTTCTTCGCTTATGTTTTGCAAATATGAGTGAGGTCCGGCGTTTAATCCATTGAGTTCGCGGTGTACCGCTTCCATATCGGCATCAATCATTAAATGAACCAATTGTTTGAATGTGGTTTTTGGTTTCCATTTGAGTTTCTTTTTTGCTTTTGAAGGATCGCCGATAAGCAAATCCACTTCGGCCGGACGGAAATATCGCGGATCAATTTTAACATATTTTTTCCAATTCAGTCCGGCGTATTTAAACGATTCTTCCACAAATTCCCGCACAGTATGCGTTTCGCCGGTGGCGATTACATAATCATCAGGTTTGTCTTGCTGGAGCATCAGCCACATCGCCTCCACATATTCTTTGGCATAACCCCAATCGCGTTTGGCATCCAAATTTCCCAAATAAAGACTATCTTGAATACCTGCTTTAATTCTGGCGACGGCTCGCGTAATTTTTCTTGTGACAAATGTCTCGCCTCGGCGCGGCGATTCATGATTGAATAATATCCCATTGCAAGCAAACATATCGTAGCTCTCTCTGTAATTAACCGTCATCCAGTACGCATATACTTTTGCCGCTCCATAAGGACTGCGTGGATAAAAAGGAGTTGTTTCTTTTTGTGGGACTTCTAAGACCTTGCCGTACATTTCCGAGCTTGACGCTTGGTAAAATTTTGTTTTTAATTTTGCTTCACGGATTGCTTCAAGGATTCTGGTAGTTCCCAGTCCCGTAGCGTTTCCGGTATATTCGGGAATATCAAAACTTACTCTGACATGACTTTGCGCTCCGAGATGATATATTTCATCCGGTTTTATCTCTCTAATAATCCTGCTAATCACGCTTGAGTCTGTCAAATCGCCAAAAATCAAATGAAGACGATTACCTTTCTTATGCGGATCTTGATAAAGATGGTCAATGCGGCCGGTATTAAAGGTGCTGGCGCGCCGCATAATGCCAAATACCTCGTACCCTTTTTCTAAGAGCAATTCTGTGAGATACGATCCGTCTTGGCCGGTAATGCCCGTAATAAGAGCCTTTTTTCTTATCATAATATTTAAAACTTTAATATTGGTTAATTATTATACTTGTATAGGATATACTAAATTTTCACTCTTGACAAGAGGCGGGTTTTGGCATATAATAATGCGTTCCTTTGTACGACCCTATAAGGCATTACGCAGATCAGCGCAGACAGTTTTATTTGAGTGGTATAATAAGGAATAAAGTCCTTTGACAATTTAAAAATAAACCGCAATATCTGCCTTCTTTTGTTGGGTCGGATATTGCGTAAAGTAATATCCAAATAAAAACATAAACCAAACAAAACAAGGAGGAGGGGAAAGATGAAAAGAATGATTGCAGTATTAGTAATGTTGTTTTTTGCAGTAAACGGGTGCGCTGGAATGTCTAGGCAGGTTATGAAAGTGCCGGAGACGATCCAGGAAGCCCATACGCAGGAAAATGAAACAGACTGCTTTGAGGCGGATTATCAGGATGATGGAGGGGTTTTTATTAAAGTAATATGCCCCGGCCGAGTAATTCATGTGGTTGTAAGATTGAAGCCGCAAAGCAATTACGCGGTTTTAATCGGAGACGATCCCATTAGGATTATGCAAGCATCGCCAGGGGGGATAATTGTTTTTGAAAATCCTTCCGGAAAGGATGTTGAACTGATTATGGAGATGTCGGACGAGGAATTAAAAAAAAATAGCGTAAAGGGAGGTGAGTAGAATGAAAAAGTTTATTTTTTCAATAATAATGTTTTTGGTAGTATTTGCACCGCTTGTCGCATTAGCGCTTCCGGTAGGCACTGCGACTTTGACATGGGATCCACCGACAACAAATTCGGACGCGACACCACTTACGGATCTTGCTGGTTACAAATTATATTATGGTACCGGTTCAGGATCGTATACAGTTAATGTTAATATTCCGTGCGGCACTCTTCCGTGCCCGGGATTCGTTTCCAATCCCCCAAGTGATTTAGAGCGGCAGCAAAAAATATCAAGTCATCCAACGATAATTGCAGTGAGCGGATTAGAGGATAATAGAGTTTGGTATTTTGCGGCTACAGCGCGTGATACTTCCGCAAATGAAAGCGATTATTCAAATGAGGTATCAAGATTTATTCCGCTTTCTACTACCGATACTGACGGAGACGGGATGACAGACGCGTGGGAAACAGCCAATGGACTGAATCCCAATAGCGCGGCTGATGCTAATCAAGATGCGGATGGCGATGGATTGACAAACCTCCAAGAATTCGGGTACAGTACGGATCCAAAAAAGATGGATACGGATGGAGACGGCCGCTCGGATAGACAAGAGATTGCGGTAGGTACAAACCCGCTTAGCTCAGCATCGTTTAAGTCGGTGAAGAATGACTTTAATGGCGATGGTAAAACAGACATCGGTCTGTATGACCCCACAACGAGCGATTTTGTCGTCGCTCTTTCCACCGGATCTTCGTTTGTTCGCGCCACTCCGGAAATGTGGATGCAG
>SCPX01000048.1 GCA_004298615.1 Patescibacteria group bacterium
GCGTACTGTCTTCGTTAGGATAATTGGTTAGAATTCATGCTTTTTGATTCACTTCAGAAAACTGAGGTTGTTTGTGCTGGGTGGGAAAAAGTCGGGTTGAAGGGTTTCGTAATTCACAGTGAATTACGAAATGTAAAAGTTTATGGTCTATTGAACAAAAACATTAAAATGTTTGCATGAGTTTCGTAGTTCGGGGTAAATATGCTAACATTTGGGGAATGGAAAGAATTTTTATAAAAAATTTAACTGAAAAAATAGGAGAAGAAGTAAAAATCGCCGGATGGGTGGATGTTAGACGCGACCATGGCAAGCTTATTTTCATTGATTTACGCGATATGTCTGGCAGAGTTCAGATGGTGGCTTTGCCTAATCACAAAGAAGCGCATAGCGCCGCCAGCAAGCTCCGTTCGGAATGGGTGGTGGAAATTACCGGCAAAGTCAACAAAAGACCGGAAAAGATGGTGAACAAAAACGAAGAATTGGGCGGGGTGGAAGTGGAGATAATGGAGGTAAAAATATTAAACGAGGCGGATACTCCAGTTTTTGAAATAAATGACGACGGACGAGAAGTAAACGAAGAAACACGGCTGACAAATAGATATTTGGACTTGAGAAGGGGCAGGATGCAAAAAAATTTAAGAATGCGACATGAGGTTATCAGATTTTTTAGAAATTATTTATCCGATAAAAATTTTGCGGAAATAGAAACACCGCTTCTGACTAAATCAACGCCGGAGGGAGCAAGAGATTTTGTCGTGCCTTCAAGATTGTATAACGGAAAATTTTACGCTTTGCCGCAGTCGCCGCAACAATACAAACAGCTTTTAATGTCCGCTGGAATGGAAAGATATTTCCAGATCGCCAAGTGTTTGAGAGACGAAGATACGAGAGGAGACAGGCAGCCGGAATTCACTCAGCTTGATTTGGAAATGAGTTTTGCCGAACAAAAAGACATTATGGGTATAATAGAAGAAATGCTTATAACCGCGATTAAAAATCTGTATCCGCAAAAAAAGATTCAGCAGATTCCTTTCCCCGTTTTCACTCATAAAGAAGCGATGGAAAAATATAATTCGGACAAGCCGGATTTGAGGGAGGATAAAAATAGTCCGGATTTATTGGCATTTTGCTGGGTAGTAAATTTTCCATTTTTTGAAAAAACGGAAAAAGGCGGCTGGACATTCACCCACAATCCGTTTTCCTCGCCAAAGCCGGAGCACCTGGAAATGTTGATGAAAAAAGAAAATACCGGAGAAATTTTGACCACCCAATACGACATAGCATTAAACGGATTTGAGGCGGGAGGGGGAAGTATCAGAAATCATAAGTCGGAGGCTTTAGAAAAAGTTTTTGAGATTATGGGTTTTGAGAAAGAAAAAATTTGGCAAGATTTCGGCCATATGCTCAAAGCTTTTTCTTCCGGCACGCCTCCGCACGGCGGAATCGCTTTAGGTTTGGATAGGTTGATGATGATATTACAAAATGAGCCCAACATCCGCGAAGTCATTGCTTTTCCCAAGACAGGCGACGCCCGAGACCCGATGATGGATAGCCCAAGCGATATAAGCAAAGAACAACTATTGGAACTCGGCATTCAAATCAAAAAGCCTAATAAATAAGCCGAAAATTGGCAAAATCCTTGATTTTTTACAAACTTCCCGTACAATTTAACAAGATTTTATTTGAAACTTACTGATTCATTTGTAAAAAATTTAATTCTTTAGAAAGCGGGGTGGAAAATGTCTACAATGTTTACCGTAAATTTTGTCTTGTTTTACGGATTGACAATTTTTGCGGCGGCGGGTTTTTTCATATTTGGACTATTTCACAGGTCTAAGAATCAATACATCGGTAACGCAATGTA
>SCPX01000049.1 GCA_004298615.1 Patescibacteria group bacterium
CATCTGACTTAAAAGTCATTAGTCAATTGTTAATGGTCAGTGGTTAATTGTTTACTCTAATTATATAATAATAGAAGCGCAAAGTCAAAGTTTTAGGAATAAAAAAAAGCCCCAGGCGGTGATCCGTACCCCATAAAGTGGACACGAAATAAAAACTCCCTACACAGCGGTCAAAAGATGATTTCGGTATTGCACCGGAGTCATCTTTTTTAAATCCCATTGATTTCTTTTATTGTTATAATACTCCACATAACCTTCCATCAACAAACGCAATTCCTCAAATGTCTTGCAATTTTTGTAATCAACATCATCTTTCAAATGGCCGAAAAAGGATTCCATGGGTGCGTTATCAATGCAATTCCCTTTGCGCGACATGGATTGCGCCATTCCCAGATTTTTTACGGCTTTTATATATTCCGGATTGGTATAATGAAAGCCCTGGTCGGAATGTATCATGATATTGTCAAACGACGAGAGCGGCAAATTCTTGTTGTTCTTCATCTTTTCTATCGTCTTCATGACAAGACCCATTCCGATATGCGGCGATATTTCCCATCCTACGACTTCATGGCTGGCGATATCTTTAACGGCTGAAAAGTAGGCCATGCGATGATTGAAAGGCAAATAGGTTATATCCGTGCAAAATGTCTTGTATGGGACGCTCTGTTTGAATTCCCTATTGAGTAAATTGTCAAAGGTCCGATGTTCTCGCGTCTTTTTCATTATCGCGCGATATGGGTTTACCCGCCTTATTTTAGCGATGAGCCGGTATTTTTTCTTTATCCTGATTATTTTCTTGTGGTTCATGATTATTTGCTTGTCCGATTTTAATCTCATCCGCATTGTTCTCCATCCGAATTTTGATTTTCCTTTTTCAAAAATTTCTTTGACGAGCAAATAGTCCTCGTGATCGCGCTCTTTTTTATCGGAGTTTTTCAGCCATTCGCAGTATCCGCTTTTTGATATCTTGGCGATATCGCATAACAGCTTCACAGGCATCCCTAAATTTTTAATAATTTCACATTTCTGTTTTGGCCTCAGTTTTACTCCGTTCTTTTGGCCCGGAGTTTGGCTAAAAAATCGTTTTCCGCTTTCAAGTAGGCGACTTCCGCCGCGAGCCGTTCTATTTTTTCCGCCTCGGTGATATTTTTTGTCTTCGGCCGGCCGCCTCCTTTGCCCCTGCCTCTGGTTTCAATCAGCAGTTCGCCTTCTCCTTTAGCCGCGTACGCCCGCCTCCAACAGCGGAGGCAATCTTTTGGCGTATCTTTGCCTATCAAGTGCAAATCAAATCCGGCTTCTCTGAATACCTCGCTGGCGGGCAATCCGTCCTCATTATATCGTTTGACAGCCGCTAACTTGAACTTCTTAGCGTAGCTTATTGACTTCTCGCTGCACCTCGCCGCATTTTTGTTCTTAAGTAATCTATCCATCTGCTCTTTATTGAATTTTCTTTTGCTCGTATATTTGATATTTAATTATCTTTATATTGTACCCTCGCACAAAAAAAG
>SCPX01000050.1 GCA_004298615.1 Patescibacteria group bacterium
GCAAAAGAGTTAAAAGAATACAGAGGTGGATTGATAAAAACGATGGAAAATACGGTTGTCTTGTTGTGCTGTGGCATAACTCATCTTATGGCCCGTATGATGTTAAGAGCAAAGAATCCCTTATTCTTATGGAAGACGGCGCATCGTTTTGTCTGTTCTCGCCAATAGCTAAAGAGACAATTGATTCATACACAATTGATTATCACTTGAAGCAATTGAGAAAACGCAGATAGTGTTGCACTCAATTTAACCTTAACCGGCCAAAGGCCAGAAAGTCCGCCTATGCCAAGGCTTCGGCGGACAAAGGAGGTAGTAAAATGAAAAGTCTAAGGATTTTAGCAGTAGCAGTGGTTTTAGCTTTTTTCGCAGTACCAGTTCTTGCGGAAGAGGGACCGAACACGCTTTTGGGCGCCGGCTTTGAAGAAGTCGGTAAGTACCAGCGTGAAGTGGAATTTCGGAAGGGGTCTGGGTTGCACGGGGAAGAGGCAATCGCATTTCGCGATGCGTTTCTTGAAATCAAGGAACGACTTCCAGAAAAGTCGTATTTTGAGATCGCCCGTTTCCCAGAAGTGTCTCGCTATCATGTGAGGTTTTCGGATGGCCACATATATGTGGCGGCGGGTTCCGGCTCCACCGTTGAGGCCGCATTAAACGACTTGGTCGCCAAGTTTAAATAAGGAGGCTATTTCGCATAGGGAGAGCTGATGTTTACGCTCTCCCTATTTTTAAAAAAGAAGGGAGGGATACCGAGTGAAATGGATATGGCTTGGCTCATTGCTTGGTTGGGCTATGATTTGTCTGGCGATTTCGCTATATATAGCAAAGTTAGTATCAACAAGCAAGGAAGATGTTTATATCTCGCTGCTTTTTGGAATTGTTTTATTCCTTGCTCCGCTTTGGTATCTGGTAAAGTATTTTTATCAGCGGCGGGAATCCAGAGAAATTAAAAAATATGTGGAATCAATCAGAAATAAAGGCAGTGTTGATGACAACCAAACAAAGCAATGAAAGGAGAAGACTGATGGAGTGTCCCAAATGTAAAGGCTTAATGGTCCGCGAGAAATTCAGCGATGATAGCTCTTATTCTTTTATCGGGTGGAGATGCATATCGTGCGGAACGATAAAGGACGAGACTATTGATAAAAATAGAGTAAGTCCGCCGCCTGCAGGGCGTTTTAAATTCAAGCGCCAGCTAAGGAGGCGTCCTTCCAAGCTTCTCACGGAAGCCTAGGAATAGCAGATCAACTGACGGGCTTTAGGTAAAACCTAAAGCCCTTTTTATTTTGATTTTTTGTTATTTTATGGTAGTATATTTAAATGGCAAAACGAAAAAATAAAGAAATAAAGGCCGAAGAAAACAAGCCGCGCCGCGCCCTAGGCAATTCAGCGAACTGGCTTCATGACATACCTGAAAAAACCAAGCGGGCGGTTTTGGGCATTTTTTTGGCCGCCTTGGGCCTTATTATCTTAATTTTATTTTTCATCCCTCAAGGATTTTTGGGGTCTTTTTTGGTAAATGTTTTAAAAACATTTTTCGGGTGGGGCAAGATTTTTCTACCCATACTCCTTTTTATTTTAAGCGGATTTGTGCTGATGCAGCCGTCTTCGGAAGAAGGGAAAAAATCTGTGTTGGCTAAAAGCCAATGGATCGGATTCGCGGTTTTCTTGTTTTCTTTTTTCGGTTTGGTTCATTTGTTCGTTCCGGCTGAATCAGCGGCCAATGCCTGGGGAGCGGAAGTGGGCGGAGGCTGGATCGGTTTTTTATTGTCTTTTCCTTTGCGCAAGTTGATTGGATTTTGGGGAGCATTCGTGATTTTGCTGGCTCTGGCGCTTTCGTCCGGCTTAGTGGTCTTTCACGCGTCTTTGAGCGAAGTTAAAGAATTTTTCAATAAAATAATTAAAAAACCGAAATCGGACGGATTGGAAGAAGCGGCCGATGAAAACGGAAATGAAGAAGAAATGGATGAGGTGGAAGTATTTGTCACTCAAGATATGGACGAAGAAGAAAAAGAAGACCGGGAAGACGAAGCAATTTCAAATAAAGCATTAAAAAGCGATTTTATCAAAAAGCCGAAAGTCCAACCGGCAATGTTGCCGAGAAGAATCGGCATTCGGCGCGAGGTTTTATTTCCGACTGATTTACTGTCTACGACTGCCAATACGGCTTCGGGCGGAGATATTGAAGGTTATAAATTGCGCATTCAAAAAACTTTGGAAAATTTCGGCATTCAAGTTGAGATGGGCGATGCCAATGTGGGTCCGCGCGTGACTCAATATACGCTAAAGCCCGCCGAAGGAGTAAAGCTCGCCCAAATTACCGCCTTGTCAAATGATTTGGCGCTAGCTCTAGCCGCACATCCGATCCGCATTGAAGCGCCCATTCCCGGTAAATCTTTAGCCGGAATTGAAGTACCCAATCACGCCCAAGCGACCGTGAGTCTGCGGGAAATTCTGGAATCAGAATCTTTTAAAAAAAGAAAATCAAATTTGACTATTGCTTTAGGCAAGGATGTGATGGGCAATCCGTATCTGGCTGATCTGGAAAAAATGCCGCATATGCTGATTGCCGGAGCGACCGGTTCTGGGAAAAGCGTTTGTCTGAATACTTTGCTTTTATCTTTGATCGCGCAAAATACGCCCGCCGAGTGCCAGCTTCTTTTGGTTGACCCGAAAAGAGTGGAGCTTGTTTCATACAACGGTATTCCCCATTTGATAACGCCGGTAATTACCGATGTGCAAAAAACCATCCACGCTTTGCGCTGGGTAGTGGGGGAAATGGATCGCCGATTTGAAACTTTTTCTCAAAATCAAAGCCGCAATATACAGTCATTTAATGATAATCATCCGGATCAGGCCATACCGTATCTGGTGGTGGCGATTGATGAATTGGCTGATCTGATGTCCGTGGCGGCCAAGGAAGTGGAGGGATTGATCGTCCGCTTGGCGCAAATGGCCAGGGCCACGGGCATTCATTTGGTTTTAGCGACACAAAGGCCTTCGGTGGATGTCTTGACCGGTCTAATCAAAGCCAATATTACCTCCCGCGTCGCTTTCAATGTCGCGTCCGGCACTGATTCGCGCACGATTTTGGATACTTCCGGAGCGGAAAAACTTCTTGGCAAAGGCGATATGCTTTTCGTGTCAGCCGACCTTTCCAAGCCGAAGAGGCTTCAAGGAGTGTTTGTTTCCGATGAGGACATTAACAAAGTAATGCTCCATACGCGCCAAAGCGGCGCGCCGCAGTATCAAAGCGAAGTGGTGGAGGGCCCGGCCAAGTCAACGGCTGAATTTGATTTAGGAAGTGATGATACGCTTTTGGCGGAAGCGCAGGAAACAGTAGTGCGGGCCGGCAAAGCTTCAGCCTCGCTTTTACAGCGGCGGCTGCGCGTGGGTTATGCCCGAGCCGCCCGTTTGCTTGATCTTTTGGAAGACAAAGGTATAATCGGCCCGGGAGACGGAGCCAAACCGCGGGAAGTTTTGGTAAGCGCCGAGCAATTTAAACATGAAAAACAGGCGGACAAGATATTGGAGGATGACGAGTTTTTGAACGGAAATAATAATGACGATAACATGGAAAGAAAAGATGAGCATGGCGAATTAAATTGATTATGCCTTTCAAACGCCAGTCCATCAGCCATTCCGAGCTTGGTTCTTATTTAAAAGAATTGCGCGAAGTAAAAAATGTTTCATTGGAAGCGGCCGTCCGTTCTACTGGCATTTCTTTGAAATATATAAAAGCGCTTGAGGCGGAGGATTTTGAAAAGCTTCCCGGATTGGTATACGCAAAAAACTTTTTAAAAAACTATTTGATTTTTTTGGGCGGCGATATTGAAAAAGGAATGGAAATGCTGAATCCGGCCAAAGCCGCGGCCGATTCCAAAAACAAAAAAAATAAAAGCATTGCTCCGAAAGTGATTTTTACGCCGCGGCGCATTGAATTGGGAATCGCTTTGCTGGTGGTACTCGGTTTATTCGGCTATTTTTTTTATGAAGCCAGATTTTTGTCAGCTTCGCCGAAATTGGAGATTTTCTATCCGTCCGACAATGAGCAGACAGCGGCCCGGACCATTACCGTGGACGGACGCGCCGGAGGCGAGGCTAAAGTCTTCATAAACCGAGAGGCGGTCTTTGTAAACGCCGACGGAATATTCAAAGAAACCGTGGACTTGCAAAAAGGTTTGAATTTAATTACAATTCAAGCAGTCAATAAAAAAGGAAAAACCACAATTCTTGAGCGGAGAATATTGGTTCAAGAGTAATTATTATTTTATAGAATTATTAGGAAATTATTTTTATTTTATGGCAAAAGAACAAAGCAAAACGCAAATTACCAGCAAGCAAAAAGCCGCGGAATTGGCTATGGCCCAGATTCAGGATCGTTTCGGCGAAGGGTCCATAATGAAATTGGGCATTGGCGTAAAAACCATGAATGTGGAGACGGTCTCCACCGGCTGTCTTTCTTTGGATTTGGCGCTCGGGGCCGGCGGACTGCCGCGCGGGAGGATTACCGAAATATACGGCCCGGAATCGTCCGGAAAAACCACTTTGGCGCTGCATGCCGTCGCGGAAGTGCAAAAGCTTGGCGGGATTGCCGCTTTTGTGGATGCGGAGCACGCGATGGATCCTGAATATGCCAAAAAAATCGGAGTAAAAGTGGAGGATCTTTTGATTTCCCAGCCGGATACGGGCGAGCAAGCTTTGGAAATAGTGGAGACTTTGGTGCGCTCCGGCGCAATTGATGTAATCGTGATTGATTCGGTGGCGGCTCTCACCCCGAAATCGGAAATAGAGGGAGAGATGGGAGCAAGCCAAATGGGTGTGCAGGCCAGGCTGATGAGTCATGCTCTTAGAAAGCTCACCGGCATTGTTTCCAAATCCAAAACCATCATTATTTTTATCAATCAAATCAGAATGAAAATTGGCGTGATGTTCGGCAATCCGGAAACGACCACGGGCGGCAATGCTTTGAAATTTTACTCTTCTGTCCGGTTGGATATCAGGCGGAGCGAGCAGCTGAAAAACGGCGATCAGGTAATCGGCAATAAAACAAAGGTGAAAGTGGTGAAAAATAAGATCGCGGCTCCTTTTAGGACATGCGAATTTGAGATTATGTATAATGAAGGAATTTCCAAATCCGCGGACATTCTTGACACTGGCACGAATACGGGTATAATACAAAAAAGCGGAAATTCCTACGCGTTGGACGGAGTAAAAATCGGGGTGGGCCGGGAATCGGCCAAGCAATTTTTGAAAGAACATCCTGAAATGATGAATCAAGTGCGGGAAAAATTGTTGGCGAAGATGAATGAAGCGAGAGGATAATTTAAAATTAAAAGTCCAAAATGCAAAATTGCAGTTTAAAATTTAAAGTTTTTGATAAACTTTGAATTTTGCATTTTGAATTTTGAACTTGGAAAATTTATTATTTCAATTAAAAGTTTAAATTTTCTAATGTATGGATGTAGAACTCAATGAATTATTCGCCGCGGCGCGCGATAAAATGGAAACGCAAGGCCTTTTTTCGCGCGAAGCTTATTTTGAATCCATAGACGAAGTTTTGGAAGAATTCCAAAACGACGGCCTGATCACGGACGATGACAACACGCCCGAAGTGCGCGAGCAATTGCGCCGCAAATGGGCGGAGCTTGACCAGGACGAAGACATCGCGGTCAAGGAAAAGCTTTCCAAGGACGACGAGGAGCTTTTGGATCAATATTTGAGCGAAGAATAAACTGCTGGATTACTCGGAAAATTTTAAACGAAAAAAATTATCAGAAAATCAGAACAGCCGGCTTATAAGCCGGCTGTTTATAATATTTTGCGCTGATTTGAGCGGAGTTTTGCGATTTACTTGTTGTTTTGATTGTTAACTTCAATTGGCGTTTCGTTTTCCAAAACAAAAACCGCGGCGGCCAATACTGTCGTCCAAATGCCGTCCTTGTGGCCTTGGGCCGATTGGGTGATATTGGAGGTGGTGATGAATTTGCCGCTCGCCTTGTAAAGCTTTTCCCGCTCATCCCAGGCCTGGTTTGAATCAAATTCAATGCCTAAAGTGGTGGCGAGCATGGTGGCGGCCAAATCCTCGGCGTATTCTCCGGCGCGTATTTCCGTGTCGCCGAAAGAATGATGTTCGCTTAGATACCCGTATTGATTACTGTCTTTGGGAATAGCCAAGCCGACCGAAGCGGCGATTAGGCGATTCGGCTCATTGGTGGCGTTGCGGCTCATTACGCAAAAGCGGATTGAACCGGCTTTCATGTATTTTACCCCCTCCTCCTTGGAAATTCGTTTGCAGCCCGGAGGGAATATACTTGAGACCGTCACGAGATTCTGAGTCTCTATGCCGGCATCGCGCAAAGCGAGCTCAAATGATTGCAAATAATCTTTGTGCCGTCCGACTCCTTTGGTAAAAAATACCTTTTGAGGTATCATATTAGTTTTTATTTACGATTAATATTATTAATAATACAAAAATAATATCACATATATGTAAAAAATAAAAGCGCTCCGGCATGCAATCGGAACGCTTTTGGAAGATAGAGTAGTTGGATTTCGGCAATTATCGCATTCTTCTTTTGGGAAAAAAAATTCGATTGCCGAATTGGCGCGGCGCTATTTTTCGCGGCCGTTCGGAATATTCCGCCTGCTTTGTTTCCGGGCGATGAGCCGGCAATTCCGGCAGAGGTTTGCGCAAAATCATTTTGCGCATCAGCCGCTCAATCTTGCGAATTTCCATTTGTTCAAGAGGCGTCGCAAAAGAAATGGCTTTGCCGCTAATGCCTGCCCGGCCCGTGCGGCCGATGCGGTGGATATAGTCTTCCGGATTATCCGGCAGATCAAAATTGACGACCACTTCAATCCCGCTCACATCAATGCCGCGCGCCGCAATATCGGTGGCTACCAATACCCGATATTTGCCGGATTTGAATCCTTCCAGCGCTTCGCGCCTTTGAAAAAGGGAACGATTGGAATGGATTTCGGCCGTCGCGTGCCGCATCCCCCGCAAAGAGCTGCAGATTTTTTTCGCCCCGTGTTTGGTGCGGGAAAATACCAAAACGGAACCGTCGTACTCTTGAAGCAATTTTTCAAGCAGCCGGATTTTGTCTTCTTTCCTGACGATAAAAATTTCCTGTTCCACCAATTCCGCGGCCGTGCCGGCCGGCGCCACCTCTACCCGAATGGGCATTTGCATATTTTGCGTGGCTAAAGCCAGAATTTCTCTCGGCATAGTGGCGGAAAAAAGCATTGTCTGGCGATTTTTCGGCACAGTTTTTAAAATTTCTTTTACTTGAGGGGCAAAGCCCATATCAAACATCCGATCCGCTTCATCAAGCACTAAAATTTTTATATTGTTCAATTGTACGATTTTTTGCTTAAGATGGTCTATGAGCCGTCCCGGAGTGGCGATTATGATGTGCGGATGGCGGCGGATGCGCTGGATCTGCAGATTCATTGAAGCGCCGCCGATCAATACGGCCGTGCGCAGGCCGAAACTTCGCCCAATTTTTTGAAATGTTTCATCGGCCTGGAGAGCCAATTCCCTGGTGGGCGCGAGGATGAGTCCTTGCCCGGTACCACTCATCAAGCGCTGGATCATCGGAATGCCGAAAGCCAGAGTCTTCCCCGTGCCGGTTTGCGCGATGCCGATAATGTCTTTTCCTTCAATTCCTGCCGGAATGGATTGATGCTGGATCGGCGTAGGCGAAGTAAACCGCATGTGTTTTAAGATTTCCAAAATCTTCGGACTGATTCCCAGACCGTCAAATGTCATCGTTTGTTTCTGATGCGTATTATTCATAATGATGTTTTTTTAAAATTAACTTAACTAAATTATAACCTATGCCGTGCAAATAAGCTACAATACTACCAAAATTATCCGATAATGTCAAGCATTGCTCCCGGCGACATGGCCGGTGGTCCAGCAAAGCTGCAGGGAATATCCGCCGGACGGACGATTAATATTGAGCAAATCGCCGGTAATATAGAGATTGCGATAAAGCTTGGAGCGCATAGTTTTCGCATCCACTTCCTGAAGGGACAGTCCGCCATCAACCACAATGGCTTTGTCGTATCCCATCAGCCCGGAAATGCCGATTAACAGAGCTTTCAAAAGGCGCGCCATTTCCATTCGCTCTTCCTTGGTGACGCTGTGCACTTTCTTTTCCGGATCAATGTTTTTTAAAAGAGGCAGGATCGCCTTGGCCGTACCCTCCGGGGCGATGATTGCGAAAACATTTTTTATCGCTTTATTTTTATTAGCGTCAAATATTTCAGTGATTCGTTTATCAAGCATCCCCAAATCAATATTCGGAAAAGCGTCTATGGCGGCCATCACGGCTCCTTCCTGAAGCATATCGGAAATTTTTTTTGAGGCGTTTAAAATCAAAGGGCCGGAAAGACCGAAATGCGTAAACAATATTTTTCCTTTGAGCGATAGTTTTTTTTGGTTATTGGTGAAAAAAGTTATTTTTGCGTCCGAAAGAGTTATTCCTGACAATTCCTTGACCCAAGAGTCTTTTACCGCGATCGGCACAAGATCGGGTGTTGGCTTTTGAACCGTATGGCCGATTGCTTCAAGCCACCGGAATCCGTCTCCGGTTGACCCGGTCTCGGGATGGGAAAGACCGCCGGTGGAAAGAATAAACGAAGAAGCGGCTAATTCTTCTTTGCTAACGATCACTTTTTGAATAATATTATTGTCCGTCAAAAATCCTGAAACCGCCGCCTCCGTCCGGATTTCCGCATTTTTTTCTTTCAAATTTTCAATAAATGCGCGCACCACATCAGCCGCTTTTTCAGTTTTTGGAAAAACGCGCTTTTCTTCCTCAACCGCCAGCGGCAAACCTCTTTTTTCAAAAAAAGAAAAAGTGTCTTTGACGCCGAATTGCGAAAAAGGGGAATAAAGCCAACGCGCGGCTTTGCCAAAGCGGGAGAGAAAAATATGCTCGGATTCTTCCGCGTTGGTGATATTGCAGCGCCCGCCGCCGGTTATTTTCAGTTTTTCCCCGAGATTTTTATTTTTTTCCAAAAGAAGAACGCGCTTGCCTCTTTCGGCCGCCCGTCCGGCCGCCATCATTCCCGAAGCCCCGCCGCCGATCACGATCACATCGTATTGATTTTTCATAAAATTCACAGAGCGTCCAAATCAATCGTTTCATCAATTCGAATCTGCGATACAAAGTCCGGAATATGGGAAACCATTACCATAGCGCCCTTGTATTGATCCAGAGCTTGGGCGATGATCGGCAAATGGCGAAAATTAATATGATTCGTCGGTTCGTCCAAGATAAGCAATCCCGGACGCAAAAGTGTCAGCCGGCAAAAAGATAAAAGGCCTTTTTGCCCTTCTGATAAAGATCGGATATGATTTTTGAGCAGTTTTCCGTCAAGTAAAAATCCGGCGGCGGTCGATCTTAACAAATGCTCGTCGCTCTCCGCCATCGATTCTTTGAGCGCGTCATAGGCGGTTTGGTCAAAATCCAAATTGCTGAAATCCTGTTTGTAATAGCCGATCACTGTTTCTTTGGCGATCTCAATATGATTTGATGAACGATTTGCCAATTTCTCCAAAAGGGTGCTTTTGCCAATACCGTTCGGTCCGGTAATCAGTAAGTGCGTGTTTTTTCGCACTGCCAAATCCAGCTTTTTCTCAACTGGCGCTCCTTTTTTTATAGCCGAGACCGAATGAAAGTGGACGATCTTTCCGTCAAAATAAGATTGATATTCCTGCGCCGGTATGGTGAAAGGGCGGATCGTCCTGTCTTCCTGCCTTACATCCACGATATTTTCCTCCGCCTCTTCGGCCGCTTCGCGCATCCTTTTGGCCACGGCGCGCAGCTTGCCACCTTTGTGGGCGAAGACTTCGGCTTGGGCGCGTTTTTCCGTAATTTGTTTTTGCATTCGGGCGTTTTGCAGATTTTCGCGCTCCATCCTGTTCTTAATCTCTTCCATCACATCATTGTAATTGCCTGTGTATTGCTCCACTTTTTGAGTGAACGCGTCCAGATACAAAACACCGTCCGTGAAAGCGTTTAAAAAATTCGCGTCATGGGAAATTACCAGGCATGTTTTTTCATACGACATTAAAAATCCGGTCAAATGATCAATGCCATATTGATCTAAATTATTCGTCGGCTCATCCAGCAGAAGAATATCCGGATTTTGGATTAGCGCGTAGGCGAGAAGAAGCCGGGCTTGCTGTCCGCCGGAAAATTCTCCGATTTTTTTATCAAGCGGCAAATCAAGATGCACGACATCAAAAACATCTTTGATAAATTTATCCAGATTGTATTTTTGTTCGTCAAAGGCGGCGGCAAAATATTCCCGCACAGAAAGCCCGAGAGATTCTTTTGACATCACCTGGCGGGCCATAGCGATGGTGGCATTGGCGGGCGTACGGAAAATCTGGCCGCCGGTCGGCGCCAATTCGCCGGCAATCATTTTAAATATGGAGCTTTTGCCCGCGCCGTTTTGCCCCATCAGGGTAATACGGCTGCCCGCCCGCACGGAAAAGCTCACTTCATCAAGAAGCTTTTTGCCGTGCTCATATTCAAAACTCACTTCGGAAAATCTTAAAACAATACTGTCGTTAGCCATAAAACAAATACTTGTTATGTCCGAATCGCCCGCGCGACTGCTTTGACGGTTTCTTTGGAAAAAACAGAAGGGATGATGTTTTCCGGAGATGGCCTACGGATGATGTTGGCGAGATTTTTGGCCGCTTTAATTTTCATATCTTCGGTTATCGCCTTTACGCCGTTATCCAGCGCGCCGCGGAAAATTCCGGGAAAGACCAATACATTATTGATTTGATTGGGAAAATCAGAGCGGCCGGTGGCGATGATAAAAGCTCCGCCCTTTTTCGCAACTGCTGGCATGATTTCCGGTATGGGATTAGCCATAGCGAAAATAATTGATTTAGGCGCCATGGTTTTTACCATTTGGGAAGTCAGAATGCCGGGCGCTGACACGCCGATAAATACATCAGCTCCTTCTATCACTTCCTTCAATCCGCCGATTTCGCATTTGAAATGCTTGTTATTGACGCATCCGACATTGGTGAATTGCGCCAATTGCTGTTTCACTTCGTTTAGATCCGGCCGATTAAAATACAATGCGCCGCGACTGTCCGTAGTAATAATATTTTTCGCGCCAAAGCGCAGTAAAATATTGGCAATAGCAATGCCGGCCGCACCCGCTCCGGAAATTACGATTTTTATTTCTGATATTTTTCTATTCGCGACCTTAAGCGCGTTGATCAGGGCGGCCAAAACGGCAATAGCCGTCCCGTGTTGATCATCGTGCATCACCGGAATATCCAATTCTTTTTTTAGCCGTTCTTCAATTTCAAAACAGCGGGGCGCGGATATGTCTTCCAGATTGATGCCGCCAAAGGTCGGAGCGATCGCTTTGACGGTTCTGATAATTTCTTCCGTGTCCTGCGTTGACAATACAATCGGTACGGCGTCAATATCGGCGAACTGCTTGAAAAGTATTGCCTTGCCCTCCATCACGGGAAGAGCCGCTTCCGGACCGATATTTCCCAATCCCAGGACGGCCGAGCCGTCGCTCACCACGGCCACGCTATTGCGTTTGAATGTAAGAGTATTCGCCAATTTTTTATCGCGGGCAATGGCGGACGACACCGCTCCCACTCCTGGCGTATAAAAAACGCTCAAATCTTTCTTGTTTTTGATGAGCGATTTGCTTTTGATTTCAATCTTCCCTCCAAGCTTTTTGTGAAGCTCTAATGATTTTTTTGAATAGTCAAGCATAAGTCAATATTTAGTTAATTCATATTAATACTTTATCTTAAAATCAAATATTGCACAAGGAGTCTATTGACTAAAAGCGCCAAATATGCTAAAAGTATTAGGCTGCAAAATAATTTTTTATGCGGCAATCAGTCCTTTTACAAGAAAAAATCAAAAGAAAGGAGGCGGAAGTAATAAGAAGTATTTTACAGATACAAACAATAACTAAAGGAGAATTAGAATGAAGACAAAGATAAGATTTAGCATTCTGGCAGTTTTAGCATTTGCGGTAATATTGTTTGTTGCCAGCCAGTCTTTCGCCGGGGGCTCGAACTGCAACGATAGTTGCAGCGAGCCGTTTGATCAGGTGGCCAATGGTTTTGCCGAGGCTAGTGTTAACAAACATGTTGATAATGGCACGGATTTGATCGGGATCAATGGGGACGGCTATGCCTCGGGTAGTTACGAGACTAAATCCGATTCGGAAGCCGATGGATCGGCAGAAGCTTGGTCTGAATTTTCGTACACTTTGTTTTCAAATGAAAACAAAGCGGATATTTCAGCGAAGACCAAGTCAGAAGGGGCAGCCGAGACCAGTCCTGTGAATGGCCCGAGTGTCGTCGGGCAGGAGAGCTACGCTAAGCAGTCTAATGGAGCGACTATAGTAAAAAATGATGATAATGGTTTTTCGGCAGGAAATATGACATATGCTGAAACCAGCGGAGAGAGGACCGAAGATTGCGGCGATGGAATTTCCATTGTCGGAACTTCCGAAGCATCCGGATACACCAAGGGTGAAATGACCTCTGGTGATAATTTCCGGAAAACAACCGTTGAAACCGGTGGCAGTTCTTCTGCTATTGGTATGAACGGCTATGTTGAAGGAGATGGCAGTTATGGCGGAAATGCCGGAATTGAAAAAAGCGGTGCACAGGCTTACGGCGAATTAGGCGGGTCCTGGAAATATTCAGGGACCCAATCGGGAAGCGGCATAGGCACCGGCGGAGTTGAGACTTCTATCACCGAAGGTGAAAACAGCATCAAGGCGAGAACGCATACGCATTCGTATTCGTCCGCTTCGGGAAACTAACCCAATAAAAGCCCGCCTTTGTCCGGAAAATCATGGACTTTGGCGGGTAAGGAGGAAATTGATGAACAAATTGCTGGCAATAACGCTGGCGCTGGCGGCGATATTATTCGTTGCCGGCCCGGCAATGGCTGAAATAGACAGCGAATCGGATTCTACAGCAGAGGCAAATGTCGCGATTAATACTACTACAATAGACAATTCGCGTAATCTGCCGCAGATTATGACGCCAACGAAGCTGGATGGAAGCTTTGTCACAACGCCGGCTCTGTATTATGATCCGAAGATCGGAGACTCATTTTCGGAAGACGCTCTGCCTCAAGCCTACCGCATTGAGGGTTGGAAAATATTTTATTCCGCTCCATACGATAGCGGTGTCAAGGTAAGAAGGATCAAGACCGAAAGAAAATCCTGGATCAAGGATCAGGAATCCCTAACCGGAGAAAGAGTGAATAGCGACTCCGAAGCGCTTGGCGACAATGAAGAGCTGATTGCTCTGCCGTATTATCCGGAAAACGCCCGCGAAGTGGCAATTTCAAAGGTGTTTCTGGATAAGGAAAATTATATAATCAATCAGGCGGTGAGCGAAGCTTGGTACCACGCGTGGGAGAAATCAATTGGCGCGAAATATTACATCATTCTGTACAATTCCCGCTTGGTGAGTCAGGCGAGCGTGAGGGCCTTGGGGAGTGCTGTGGTCACCGGATCATCAGTTGATCCGCAATCAGTGAATAACTCCTCCGTTAATGCCCTAAGCGCCGGAGGCGGAGTGGGATTTGGTTCAGCCCGGGCTCATGTGTACAAAGAGCCGGCTTTTATGGTAATCGCCTTTAGCGATAAGGGTAATGCGCCGCGCAAGCTTTCCAAAAAACCGGAACCGCCGAAAGAGCTGACTGTAAATGTCAAACCGGAAAAAGAAGAAGCGAAAATCGAAATAAAGGAGGAAGAGATTTTTCCGATGGTTGAATTTGAATTTGATAAATTTAAGATAATGACTGAAGAACAGAAAAAACCGATAAGGATGGCAGCAAAAAAGACGGCGGAAAATTGGGATAAGATGAAAAAGGAGAATATGCAGATATTCATTGTCGGATCGTGCTCTCCCGAGGGTACGGTAAAATACAATGATGTCTTGGGAAGAAAAAGATCCCAGGAAGTCTACAATCTATTCGCCTCTATTCTTATTGACGCATACGGAATTCCGGAAAATGAAGTCAAGGAACGGATAAAATTCGTATCAGCCGGAAAAAATAATCCGGAATTTGACGAAATCGTGAAGCAAAGGAACGCGGCATTTTTCATTGCTGCAAAACTAAAAACAAAAAAAGAGTGATTATTTTTTTAAAATCACTCGCGAAAATCCTGTTCTTTAAGGGAGTTTGACCAGTCAAACTCCCTTTTTTATTTTACTATTCAATAATATCTACACGGCCGCGTCGCGGCGGGAAAACCAGATAGCCGCGAGAATCGTTGTGATGACGGCGACGCTGATAAAGACGATGAATGTTTCCGGTGCGATGGAATTTTTTGACAGCGCATCGGGCGCATTGTAGTAATGAAAAAAAGAAAAATATTTCAGTTTATCAAGTTTGTCGCTCAGGATGGAGACTATCCTGATTACATACATCCCAATCATAATGCCGCCAGTCGCCATATACACCTTGCTTTTATCGGAAAAAATAGCGGAAAAAAGAATGCTTAAGCCGAAGATCGCCCAGCCAAGCAAGAGACCGAGAAGCGACATTGTTAAAAAATGGGAAATAACATAATCAATGTTGTACGCTTCGGCCAGAGGAATGATTGACAGCACGGAAGAAACGACAAAAATCAGGAGAGCGGCAATGCCGGCAAGATATTTTCCAAAAAATATTTTTACGCGCGAAATGGGAAGAGAGAGCAGTATTTCCATCGTGCCTTTTTCAATTTCCCTTGAAATTGAGGTGCCGGCAAAAGAGGCGATCAGAAAAATCAGCATAATCGGCCAGACTAAGCCGAAGTGCTCGCTGGACATATAGCTCTCAAATCCCGTGAGCATTTCTTCACCGATCCCGAATGCTTCTAAAAACGCTTCGGGAAAAGATTTAAGAATTTCCGAATAAGATCCGCTCATTTTGGCGATGGCGGGGAAAAGCGCCGCGTACATCCAGGCCATGCCGATTCCTCCCAAAACAAACGAGAAAATAAATATTTTTTTGTCTTTGAGGGCGCGCCAGGCAATGGTAAACATATTTTATTCTTTGTAAAAAGTTAAAAAGATATCTTCCAGATTGGCGTGCGTGATTTCAAAATCTTTTACCCGGTATTTTGCCAAAATGTTTAAAAACGGATTGATCGGCCCGCGAATCGTGAAAAAGAATCCGTTGGCGTTTTCGCCCGTTATCGCAAAACCTTCCGCCAGAAAATCTTTTTTGTCAAAAGCGCCATCAAATGAAATATGTCCGGTATGCATTGATTTGTTTTTCACGTCTTCAATCCGTTCCACCGCGGCTATTTTTCCTTGGCGGATGATCCCCACCCGTCCGCAGATTCTTTCCACTTCCGGCAGATTATGCGAAGAAAGAAATACCGTTTTGCCTTCTTTTTGAAAATCCTGCAAGATGGCGTAGATTTCGTTTTGTAATAGGGGATCAAGGCCTCTCGTGGGTTCGTCCAATATCAAAAGCTTCGGATCGCCCATAAACGCGAGCAGAATATTAAGCTTTTGTTTGTTGCCGGTGGAAAGAGTTTTCACTTTCGCTTTCGGATTAAAATCAAGCCGCTTGATCAAAGAGTCCAGGCGAGGAGACTTTCCTTTTAAGGACGCGGCAAAATCAATGTGTTCCCGGCCCGTCCATTTGTCGTACAGATAAATATCGGAAGACAGATATCCGATATTTTTTTTAAGCTCCACAGAATCTTTTTGCGCGTCAAATCCTAAAATGCCGATCTTGCCTCCGGTCGGGCGAATAAAATCCATCATGCAGCGGATGGTCGTCGTTTTTCCGGCGCCATTGGGACCGAGAAATCCGAAAATCTCGCCTTTCTCAACGGCGAGCGAAATCCCGTCAACCGCTTTGGTTTTTCCGAAATATTTTTTTAAATTTTTTATCTCAATCGCGGGCATAGCGCAAAGAAAAAAATTATATCCCAATCTTTCTATATCTTGAACCGCGGGCTTGCCCGATTCGTTCAAGTAGTTTGGATTTGACCAATCGGGACAGCGCTTGTTTGATCGTTGATTGCGGCATCTCGCCTTTAAGCAGTTTTTCAATATCCGCCACGCTTAAGAATTCACTTTTATCAAACAGGCGGTAAATTTCCAACTGTTTTTCCGAAAGCAGTTTTTCCGGCTGATCTTCATCCATAATTTTTTTGGCTCGTTTGACTTGCTCGAGAAGCGCGTTAAGAAAATAATTTAACCACGGCGTAATGTCTTGATGATCGGTTTTATGATTTTTCTGCGTAGCTCTTAAGGCAAGATAATAATCCGCCTTTGTTTTTTCAATGATTTCATCCAATGAAACATACGGAACATAACTATAGCCCGTTTTAAGAAGCAGCAGGTTAGTCAAGGCGCGGCTCATTCTGCCGTTGCCGTCTTTGAACGGGTGGATAGCCAAAAATTCAAAAATAAAATTCGCTATAACCAAAAGAGGGTGGACTTCTCCGGTTTCAAATTGTTTATTCGTCCACGAAAGGATGGCCTCCATTTCCGGCTTTACGAGGTAGGGGGGCGTTGGATCAAATAATACTATTTGCTCTCCCCGCTTGTTAGTCATTACTACGGTATTTGACACGCTTTTATAATTTCCTTTATGCGCTTTATCTTTTTCAGAGAAATACATCAAAATGCCGTGGAATTGCAAAATCCAATTTTCCGACAATTGAATTGTGCGCCAATTATCAAAAATTCTGCCGATCAAATCAGCGTATCCGGCCACTTCCTGTTCGTCCCGGCTTGCAGGCGCTTTGGCTTTCAGTCCGCGCAAAAACCGTTCAATTTCTTCGTCAGTCATTTTAGCGCCTTCAATGCGGGTGCTCGCGCCGGTTGATGTGATAATAACCCATTTTTTAAGACGCCCCAAGATTTGAGGGCTCAAGCGAACACTCCCTTGCCAAAGTCCTTTAAATTCGTCAATTTTGGCAATTATTGCCAAAACGTCTTGGGTAAGTATGATTCGTTTGTAAAAAGTATTTTCAGTCATAAAATTGGATATAACTTAACTATATCCAATAATATACGATAATATACGAAAAATCAAGACGATCTGAATGATAATAATCCGCTTTATTTGTAAAACCAAATCTTTTCTTGATTATTCGGATCATCGTTATGGTTTACAGTAATTTCTTCGCCCTTTTTATTGATATGAGCGCAATGAACATAACTTTATTGTTTTTGCATAATTGCGCGTAATTTAGTAAAATATATTATATTATAAAGGTTATCTCGCTTTCGTGCGATATACAATATGTTTTCGCATCGGGCGTAAAACGGGAAAAAGTTTGGAAGACAAGACAAATATGCAAAATAAAATTCAGGTATTTTTTATTCATGGCGGGATGACTTTCAAAAATAGGAAAGATTATTTGCATTTTTTAAAAACCAGAGAAGTTTCAATTAAGAAAAAAATTTACTGGACCGGTGATTTTTTTGAGAAAAGTCTTGGGAAAAATTTTGAAATAATTATACCGCGAATGCCTCTGCAGGATAACGCGAAATACGGCGAATGGAAAATTTATTTTGAAAGATTTTTCCCGCAGCTGCGGAATAATATTATTATAATCGGCGCGTCGCTGGGCGGAATTTTTCTGGCAAAATATTTGTCTGAAAACAAATTTCCCAAGAAAATATTGTCAACTTATCTGATTTGTCCGCCTTATGATAATAGTCTGCCGGGCGAAGATTTAGCGGGCGGATTCAGGCTTAAATTGGATTTGTCTTTACTTGAAAAAAATTCCAAAAATCTTTATTTGTTGTTTTCAAAAGATGACGATGTTGTTCCGTTCGTTCATGCGGAAAAATACGGAAAAAAATTAAAAAACGCCACTTTTATTTTTTACAAAAGCAAAAACGGCCACTTTAAAATATCCAAATTCCCGGAAATTGTCAAAATGATCAAAGCGGATGTAAAAGACAATTAAATTATTTCACCGGATATCTGATTACTGTCTTTAGTTTTTCCGGTTTGACGCGTTTCGGATCGCTGATATAAATTTCGTGATGATGGCCGGTTATTTTTAATCTATTTTCTTTTATATAATTGTGCAGCGATTCAATCATCGGCATTTCTTTTCCATAAGGGCCGATGTTTAAGACTTGGATTGAATATCCCTCTTCAAATTCTTCCAGAGATGCTTGGGCGTATGGAATTTCCGGTTTTTTAAGAGCCGCCATTTTTACCGCCTCGCCGAATAATTTTTCATCAATGAATCGCGGGACCATCAAGTAGGCTTTCCAGCGCAGTATTTTCGAATTTGAAATATCAAATTCTGCTCCTTTTATGCTCCACCACAGAGTCTCCAGGGCGCCTACTTTGTAATCAAAATATCCTTTTGGTTGGGGGAGTTTTCCGAATTTTAGCCCCATTTTAAGCGAATAGCCGATGCCGTAAAGGCAGGCGATAGCGGTCTGATATTGTTTGGACGCGGGCGGCTCGTTGCCGGAAACAGATATTATTTTAACCGGCGGAATTTCCACCTCTTCAATTTTCTGCTTCACGCCCATGTAAAGGTCTTTTAAAAATCCGTCATACTCTTTGCTTGTTTTGATTGATTTGTAATTCAATGTTTTCATAATGCTGTTGATTATTCGGTTTAATGCGCGCGAATAATTATTTTATCGCCAATTTATATCAATGCTGGAAACTCCGGCTTCAATATTGAAATAAACTTTATGATCGGTTGACGAAAAATTATCCGATTCATAAGAACTCTGGTTTATTTGCCGGAAATCAGTGAAGTTTTTTGAAGTAAGGGCGGAGGCGGAGGAAACTTTCGCTCCAATTTCTTTCGGCAGAGTGATGCGGATGGTGCTGGCGCCGGCGCTGATGGAATAATTCGCGCTTGCCGCTTTGCTTCCGACGATCAGATCAAGCGATGAAGCGCCGGTATTGATACTTACATCTTCGGCCGCAATGGTTGACAAATCAATATCCATTTTTGATGCGCCCGAATCAACTGTCAGGGCAAGCGGCGTCTCATTGGAAAGATTGATGTTCAAATCATTGGTAAGTCGTCCGCCGAAAAATCGCGCGCCATTCGCTGTTTCAATTATGGTATCGCTCTTGCCGTTTCTCACTTCGTTTTCTGTTTCCAGGCTGGTGATATTTGATTTGAGATTGCCGGAAACCAGATCGTTTGACCCGCCGCTCACATTGAGATTGGCCGCTCCAGTTTTGATATGGACATTGGAAAGCGTAACAGCCGAATCTTTTCCGACTTGAAAATCATACTGTTTTATTTCCCGCGAATCAAATTGCCAGAAAAAAGAAATTAAAATTAAGATTAAAACAACAAGTATTATTAATCCGGAAATCAATCTTCCGAATGCCGAGCCGCGCGAGAGGAGGGAGAGTCCGGCCAAGATGATGAGGACGGGCCAAAATTGGAATATTTGCCAAAAATCAAAATTTACGGCAATGCCGAAATTTTGCGCCAGCAATCCGATGCCGAAAAAAAGCAGAATAATTCCGATAGTCAGGCGAAAGAATCCGATTCTCGGATAGTAGCGATTGATTTCTTTGGCTTGCTCTGTGGGCGGTTCGGGAGATTGAACAGACGGCTGATTATTTTTCTTGCGAGTCAAAATCGCGATTCCGGCAATAATAATCACCAATGCCCAAAAAAGACCGCCGTTGAAAAAATAAGACGGAAAAATCTGGTTTAGAAAAAGCATTACGCCGAGAATTATGATCGCGGCGCCGATCCAGTTTGAAGCGGTCCATCTGAATCCTTGCGCTCTTAATTCCGAAACCAGCTCATCAGCCCGTTCTTTTATATCAATTCGTTCCGGATTCTCCGCGCTGTAAGCGCCATTGGGCGAGAGAGGGATAAGAAACGCCAGTATAAGATACAGCAAAATACCGGATCCGCCGGCCAGCGTCAGTGCTATGAAAATAATGCGGATTATGAAAGGATCAATCTCGAAATATTCTCCCAATCCGCCACAAACCCCGAATATTACGCGGCTTTTTCTTGAGCGGTATAAATGCTTAGGGTTAGGCGATTTTTGCTCTTGTTCCATAGTATTTTCAGATTAATAATAATCTAATTCCACTATGGCATATTCGGGTATTTTCTTCAATAGGCCGGTCTGGCGTGTTTTGCCGCGTTGCTTACGATATCGCGGATGCGGCGCAGGCGCGTTTCTTTGTGTTTGGCGGTTAGAACCCAGCGCACGGCTGTTAGGCGAAACGACGGCGGATAGTTTGTAAAATGTTCCAACGCTTTTGGTTTAACGGAGAACGCTTTTCGCAAGTCAGGCGGCACGACAATGCGTTTTGATTTTTTTCGCGCCGCGGCAGCCACAGTCGGAGCGGTTTGCGCTTTTAGATCGGCTTGTTTGAAAAGCGATAATCCATCTTTGGTCATTTTCCTTTCGCGGATCATTTTTCTGACTCGTTTAATATTTGACGGCGCCCAAATACTTCCCGGCCGGCGGGGAGAAAATCTGATCATATGCCGCGCGCTGTCAATGCGCCTAAGTTGCCCGTCGATCCACCCAAAACAAAGCGCTTCCTCAACGGCGTCAGGATACGCAAGCGATTTTTTGTTTAAATGTTTTTTGTAAAATATCAGCCAAATTTCTTTTTCGGTTTTATGGTGTTTGCGAAGCCATACCCGCCATTCATTTCTGTTTTTAAATATCTTCGATATCATAAAACTACTTTGATTACAGCGGCTTTTATTTTTTCTCAATTTTTTTATACGCGATGTAGGAATAAACGACGGTTATAATTGACGCGGCGGCAATCGGAATAATGATAGCGAATATGGCGATTTCGTTTCCGAAAGCGGGAATCAAAAATATGCCCCAAAATTTTCCCATATAGCCGTCCACCTCGCCGGCGGCATTCCAATGCGACGCGATCCGGTCCGGCAGCTGCGGATACAAAACAATCCCAACCGCCAAACAAATGGCGATTAGAACTAAAAGAATCACATTCGCGGTTTTTGTGGTCATATTGATTATAGCATTAAAAAACCGATTCAGGTTTTTCTTTGGCGGCTAATCTTTCAGCAAATTCTGCAAATCTACCAACTGTTCCTTTAAATTTGAATTACAAATCTTTGCTGTAATTGGGAAATTATTTTCAACATGACTTTTATTAGTGTGCGCAACGAAATTATGTCTTTGCTCAATGATATATTTTATAATTTCTTCTGACTTTATCTTTTGATAACCTTGATGAGTTGAAAATAATTTTTCAAACGAAACAACCTCATCATTTCCGCCATTTGCTCTATATTCTGTTCTATCAAATAATCCTCCGACCCGAATGATTAAGTAATCTTGAATCATTCTGTTCAGCGCTCCTAAATGATTTACGTCGGCATTGGAGCCGAGGCTCATCCCTGCAACAAGTTCCTTATTGACTTTACATAATTCGTCGTAGGCAAAGATACAATTTTCGAGAATATAGTTTAGTATAGCTTTTGAAGTCCGAATATCATCGTCCATACAGTTTGGTTTTTTATAGAGAGAAAAATTTCTCTCCCGATAAAACGTAGAAGAAAATTCTTGATATTAAATAGAAAATAATAGCTACAACAACAAAAGAAAGAACATAGAAACCTATTTTTTCTAAAATGCTGTACTTCTGTGTATATTTTACAAGATTTACAATTTGATCAAAAGTAAGCCCACGATCTTTCATTGATTGGAATTGCTCCTGTGTTAATACTTTGTTATTGCCAAATAATTTTTGCCCCACTGCTTCGTTTGAAAGATCGCTATATTCGGGAAATTTTTCTTTTATGACACTGCCCGCATGTTCAAAGCTCGTTGGGTCTACCATTTTTTCGTTCGTATAAGTGTAGGTCAAGAAAAAACCAAACGCTTGAACAAGCAAAAACACGCCAACAAAAATTACCTTGATTGCTCTATACCAAACTTTATTTTGCATGACTTCTCTATTCATAGTTTTGGTAATTTTTTTATTTTAATAAATCTTCCGTTGGAACACCTAGTGCTTTTGTAATATTCACGACTGTCTGCACGCTTGGTTTAATAACTTCGTTTCCTAACTGGCGGAAGCGGGAGGATTCGACCGCCAGTTCAGCGGGCGGTCGCCGAGAGTGGCGACCGAACCAAAACAACAAAGGGGAATTGTTAATTTCGGAGGAGGTGAGATTCGAACTCACGAGGGGATTGCTCCCCTACGGCTTTTCGAGAACCGCGCATTCGTCCACTCTGCCACTCCTCCAATGATTTTATCCTACTCTTTTTTAAGATAAATTTCAAGTTGAATTTTGAATAAAAAAACCAGCCGTTGATGCGATCGCGGGCTGGTAGAGAGTGGCGGATTTCAGAGTGATGTCAGAAATTATGTTTTAAAATTTAAAACCGTCCCCAATGGGCTCGTGTGCTTCCCGGTCCGGTAAGAATAGAATATCCGTTTGCTTCAGCCCATTGTTTTCCCCCATCATAAAGTTTTGACGATCCAGAATTAAGATAATCCTCAGCCATTTGTTTGTCGCCATGACTCATAAGTGCGTTAACTAATTTTTCTTCCGATCCAGGAATACCGAGCTTTATTCCGAGAAATAAGATTTGCAATCTATGTTCGGCTTGGAGAACATTTCTTACCAACGCTTCAACGGCGATATCGTCTTTTCCTTTTTCAATAACATTATAGACTGTTCGCGCCCTACTTTTATCAATCCAATTAGCATTTTCATCAAGCAGAAAGGCGCCAGTCATTACAAGCGCGTCTAAAACCTCATGACGTTCAGCGAACGAACTCCCGCGATTTATTAGTTTGGAAATGTCAGACAAAGCGTCCTCTGGCAGATGTTTTGTGTCTTGATTGAGAGCGATTTGGATTCTTTTCCAAATCTGTTCATCCGTTTCTTTGCTGAATAGATCGCATCCGTAAAGCGTGGAAGCAAAAACCATAATTAATACCAAAATTTTTGCTTTCATTAAAGTTGTTCCATTGTACACAGCACACCCCCTTTGTTGTTTTGCGATAATTCGCTTTCATTTCCCCCATTGCTTTATTTACTTATCCATAAGCACCTCCTTTGTTGAAAATGTTGTTAAATTGTAAAGAGCTTTGATTCTTCATTTTAGTATAAGCACAGAAAAAGTCAACCCAAAATGATAGTCAATAAAAAAGACCAGCCGTTGATGCGATCGCGGGCTGGTATAAAGAGCAAATACTGTTCGATCACGGTATTATAACTGGACATGAAGTGCCCCGGACAATACTCACTTTTGCTACCGCATTTTCATCTAATGTCGCCGGTAAAGCGGATTGGCCACTCATTAACGGGGGAGTATATCCCTCAGGAACAAGAAATGCAGTAATTGTATTCGCTTGTTGGTCATAACCGCCAGTGGTGATATCTGTTACGAATGTTCCGTCATACCCGATGCTCGTAAGTGGTTTTGTCCAATAAGGTTTTGTCCACCATCCTGACCCGACTCTTATATAGACTACTACTCGGTACTCGAATGGATTTATGTGCAACACCTGGCCAACTAGATTTTTATAAGTGTTGTAGCACGGAACGAAAGTATACGCTATGGACGGTATTCCAGGACCACCGATGATTTCTTCAGAGTCCCAGTTATTCTCCATTATTGCTCCGGCGAATACTTCATGCATGCCTGGTTTCAGCACCCCGTCTTCTTCCCACAGCCCCCAGCAGGCGCCTTGCGGACCTTCTGGTGCGGCTTTCCACAATTCGTCAAACGCTTCAAAATAAAATACCATTGGATTATCCGTGTTTGCGATCGACCATGATACTATGTTTTTGAAATGGAAAGCAGAATTTTCCGGAGAAGGAATCGCCGTGCCGATAGTATTCCCGCAACTCGGCCAACCGGTTTCTGAAACAACCACTTGTTTGCCACTGGCCAATTTGACCGTATGCCGATAATAGGCATGAAGCGCTTTAGCAGCCACATTCAGATTGATGCCTTCCCAGTAGGGATAGAAATTGGCAAAAACAATATCAACAGCCTCCATAACAACAGGATGATCCCAAAGCACACTATGGATATCTGCAGTTGTTACTGGAATTTCTGCAGGGATTGCAGATTTTACCCGGCTAATGTAGCTGAGAAGTTGTGCCTCGGTCAGATCGTTTCGTAAGAGAACTTCGCTTCCCACAACAACAATCTCTGGCTTACAGGTATTTGCAATATTTATAATGTTGGTAATTTCCCCTTCATTGGCAGTAAGATTTTTTCCCAGCCACGCGCTTGCCACAACTTTGAATCCCATTTCATGCGCGATCTGGCATCCTTTATCCAGCCCATCAGCGGTTCCGAAAAATCTTACCCAATTAGTATATAGCTTGACGATTGCAAGCCGATCTCGCATTTGCTGCTCACTAATCAAAGAGCGGCGATTCGGGTCCTGGCCATTAAGGTATGGGCTGAAGTTTAGAGGGACTTGAGTCTTGACATCGGGCATATAGTTGGCCGTTACTGTTGTGTCTCCGGTAATAGTGACCATGCATGGACCAGTTCCGCTGCACGCATCCGACCACCCGTCAAATATAAAGTAAGGATTAACGCTCGTTGACTCAAGATTCACTTCAGTTCCATAATTATAAGCCTCTGAACAATCAGGCCAACAGCTGATACCGCTCGGCATTGATGCGATAACTCCCGCGCCCGGCCGCGTGTTCAGAGTAAGGGTGAATGACTGCAGCGTAAATGTCGCCGTTACAGTTTTGGCTGTCGCCATCGTCACTTTGCAGGTTATGGCCGTACCCGTGCAGCCTCCGCTCCAATTTGTGAAGTTTGAGCCGGTGGCAGGAGTAGCGGTAAGCGTAATGGCTGTATTGTAGTCATATTCTTCCGTGCAATCCGAACCGCAGTCTATGCCTGTTGGCAGGGATGATACCAAACCAGATCCATTCCCGGCTTTTACAACTGTAAGAGCATATTTGTTGAGCGTGAAGGTTGCGTTTATGCTTAGCACTTCTATCATAGTGACAGCGCATTGACCTGTTCCGGTGCATGGACCTGACCAACCAGTAAAAGATGATCCGGTTGAAGCCGTTGCTGTGAGAGTTATTTTACTATTATAGTCGAAATCCGCGGAACATGTCGCTCCGCAATTAATGCCGCCCGGGACAGAAATAATCGCGCCGACTCCGGTACCGCTTTTACTCACGGTGAGTTTGAGTTTTTCAAGGGCAAATGTTGCCGTGACATTTTTAATTGCATTAACACTCACCGTACATGTTAACCCGCTTCCTGCGCATGCTCCGCTCCAGCCGGTAAGTACTGAAAAAGCATTAGGAGCGGCGGTAAGCGTAACGGATGTGTTAAATAAATATCCCTCTGAACAATCTGTTCCGCAATTGATACCCGGTAAATCAGAGGAAATGACTCCTGACCCATTACCCGTTTTTACAATCGATAAGACATATGATTGCAGACCAAATGTCGCAGCGATGTTTTTTTCATCATACATGGAAAACGAGCATGATGTCTTAATTCCGGAACATAATTCCGTCCAACCATCGAAGTATGATCCTGTGGTGGGAACAGCATCGAGCGTTACATATTCCCCGTAATTTATATCGGCGGTACAAGACGAACCGTTGCAACCGAGATAACCCGATGATGAATGCAAAGCGAAGGAACCGCTTCCAGAACCGTTTTTTGTGATCGTAAGTTTTCTAGTTTGCAGCTCAAAATTCGCTGTCACTTTTTGCGCTTCATTCATTTTTACGGAACATGTCGGAGTTGCTCCACTACAAGCGCCAGACCAACTGGTGAAATCCGACCCGCTATAAGGGTCTGCCGTGAGAATTACCGTAATATCTTCTTCGTAGTCATAATTACAGACATTTCCACACGAGATTCCCGTAGGTTTTGCAGTAATGTTGCCAATCCCATTCCCTGTTTTAGAAACGGTCAGTGTAAAATGTTTTTTATCTGGCTGTCTGCACGAAACAAGAGAACACAGCACAACTAAAGTCATTATTATGATATTGCAAGTTGTTCTAAACATGGCCCACCTCCTTTGTTGATTTGCATAGTTTTCTTTCACTACTTCATTGCCTTACCTACATATCCATAAGCCACCTCCTTTGTTGAAAATGTTGTTAAATTGTAAAGAACTTTGATTTTTCATTTTAGTATAAGCAAGACAAAAAGTCAACCATAATGATGGTCAATAAAAAAAGACCCTCTGCGGCTATTGCAGAGGGTCAATGGTGATGACTTATGCGCGTCATCTTATTTCTTTAATGCCTTTAGGGCTAATTTGCAAACTTGCTCGGGAGTCATTCTTCTATGAAATTCTGAAAAGAATTCATCTTTCGTAATAGAACTGAAATAATTGGTTATCGCCTCAATTCCAGTCTGACTGCCCGAAAAATCCGGGAGATGGTTGATTTGAACGCCGAAATTATTAAACCATTTTTCATTTTCAGTGTTATACCACCATCCCATCGCCAAAGCGATTTTTTCATTCAACTCATTATTCATGGCTTACCCCCTCCTTTCTATCTCAAGGCAAACTCTCAATCATTTTCAGTTTGCGCGTTAAGATCCCTGATGAAATTCTATGATGAACGCAAAGGACAAATTAATATTGAAACCATATTATCATTGGGATTCTTGATTGTCAATAAGCCCAGGCCAAAATAACGAACCCCGCCTATGGCGGGGTTCGTTTAATAATTAGAGATAAGAGATCAGGGATTGCGCGATTATTTATCCACCCTTGTCATAATTGACACTTCCGAACGCCCGAGCCAGATTTCTTTATCGCCGTCTTTGAGTTTGAAAATTTGTTTGTAAGTGCCCGGAGTCTGCGGGGGAGTGAGTTTCAGAGTGAAGACCGCGTTTTCACCGCTTTTAATGGTAGCGCCTAATTTAGAGGCAGTGTATCCGTTTTGGGTTTTTGATTTGAAAGCGCCTGGCGTACCTGTTGGATCATAAATTTCCAAGACAGTATTTTTTGACCAAGTCGCGAATCCGGTGTTTTTGAAAGTCAATTTCATTGTCGGCCGCCAGACTGTCTTTACGGCCGCGCGCAAAGACGAGGAAACAAATTCGCCCTGGTGAGTTTCATCCACGCGCATTTCTCTGTCAAAGGCCGAGCCGAAAATTTCCGTATTGTCCGTTGTTTTGAAAAGCGCGAATTCGTGTTTGTACATACCGGCGTATTGGGGCGCTAAAAGCGGCACTTTGAACGAGGCCAATTCTTGCGGCTTCACTTCAGCCTCGGCAAAAGAAAATTTACCGGCCGGATCATTCCATGGGCCGTCTTTGAACAAACTCGGTTTTCGTCCGTTATCAAAGATGCGTAAATCCACATCGGCTTTGAGCCAAGAGCGCGATCCGGTATTTCTGATTTTAATTTCTCCGCTGTCGGCTTTGCTCACATACATCGCGGCCGGCAGAGTGGAAGACTCAAATTTGGCTTCGTATTCGGTGGTTGGATTTATGGCAAGCCGCCTTATTTCTTCAAGTTGGGGATAGAAATTATCGCCCGGGCAAGAAGTGCGGTCCACATCGCGGTGGGAAATTATGGTCGGCAGTCCGTGAATCACAGCCAAAGGCTTGGCCGGATCGGTGAAGTCAAAATCAAACGACAGATTTTTGCCGGTCAAAAGCGCACCCGAATCCCTGATCGCGCTCTCCACAATGCCCGGCTCCATTCCATCCGGACTTTTTACTTTGATCGGAACATTCCAATCGGCCGTATCATTTGTATTGATTTGAGCGGTTTGGGATTTTAGATTGATCAATTTGGCGATCGCGGCCTTAACTTTTTCATTGGCAACTTCCGTATTGAAATTTCCCAAAACGGCGATTCCCACCGTACCGGCGTTCATTTGATAGCCGATTTCCACATCGCCTTTGGAAACGCCGCAAGGAGTTGCGTCCTGGCCGGCCGTACCGATCCGTTTGCAATAAGGGCCGTTAAAAGTATGGCCGGACTGCACGCCGTCTCCGCCAAATCTCCCTTCATAAATATTGCCTTGCTGGTCAATGATGTAATTGTAGCCGATATCGCCCCAGCCGCCTTCTATGATAATGGCGTGCCATCGGTAAACATTGCGGATCGCTTCTTTAGGATCTATTTTATTATGGCTGTCGCCGGCCGTGTGATGGATTATGAATTTTTTAACCGGATAAATTTCGGGCAGCCATTTCGGATCAGGTGATTTGGCGGCGCAAGTGTCTTTTGAGGCGTCCCAGCTTGTGCAAAATCTCCAATCCTCATTGGCGCCCCATTCGGCGCGGGGGATAATTTTAACATCTGTACCGGCGGTTTGCGCCAAAGCCTGGATTATTTTAAATTTACCGGCCAGAGAATTTATTATTTTGGCCGTCAAAGGAATTTTTGTTTCCGGAAAAATATTAATAGTTATTTTTTGAATGGTTATGTCTTTGGGAGCGTGTTCGTCCGGAGCCGCTTTAACTTGGATGTACCGGGATGAAGCCGGGAAAAAAAGAATTTCGCCGTAGCGCGTCTGATTATTTTTGTAAAATAAAATCGTCTCGTACCAATCGCTCCAGATTTTTCCGTCATTGGAAGACCGCAAAAATATCGCGGCGTCTCCATTGTCATTGTCTTGATCCCAAGAAATGGCCGCCGATGCGAAAGAATCGTCAAAAGCGATGGACGGAGAAATGTAATCAACATTATTTGAAACTTTGATCGCTTCTTCAATGACAGCGTATTTCGGAGAAACAGTCGTTTGCGCCGCGCCGCTTAAGATTCGGACAAAGGGAAAAAGGATCATCGCCACCAGGGCGATTATCCCAACAAAAGATAATAAAAGAAGAATAATAATAACCACGATTTTTTTTCGTGATTTTTTAAGAGACGCGGTCTCTACTTGTTGATTGGTATTTATATTTTGCATATCTGTATTATAACAGATTTTTTTGTCTTTTTCAAGCGCAAGAAAAAAGCCCCACCAGAATTGATGGGGCCAGAGCGGTTTAATCGTGCACTGCATTGTAAACTATGCTATGAACGGAGAAGGTATTGGCGTATTTACGGAACGAGAATAAGATTTTTTAGCTTTGAATCTTGCGATGAGCGACCAGGCAGAGACAGCGAGGAATCCAACTCCCAGCGATAAAAGGAACGGTTTGACAGCGTCGAACGCCTCGGGTGCGGGCAATAGGAAGTAAGAAACTATTAGAAAGAGGGATGCGATAAACAAGGAAATGGTATGGCGCAGGGGAGCGATGCGCGCGTGCTTTTCATTAAGGTAATGATTCACGAACCATTCCCAGGGCTTTAAGCCATCACCCCAGCGTGCTATAAGCCTGCGCAGCTCATTGCCCGTTGATTTGCAGATTGATTTCCCAAACATTATGGGGTCATCGTCGTAGTACGCGACTTCAATGGAGTCAAAGATGCCAGCTTCTCTATACTCCTTTGCGTCCAAATATGCCTCCACAACCTCGGGCGGCATTGAATGAAAGGAGAATTCCTCCGCCGGTTCGCATTTATTAAATACGCTGTTCAATACTTCCATCTGATCATTAGAAACCCTGGGATAAGGGACGCCCTTTTTTATGAGCAATATCTTCCTGCGCAAATTTTTCGCTTTTTGCTCGTAAAGCGAAGCCTGCCCTTGAAGTCCTGCAGTCTTGTAATATTCCTGCCATGTTTTAACAGACTCGACTTCCCGTTGTAAATAGTCCAGCTCTTTTTCAACATTTTCTTTAAACTTTTCCGCAATCATCGCTGATTTCCTGTAAATTTCAACTGTTTCCATTTTTTATCCTCCCCTTGGTTTATTTTACATCCGGTTTTTGCTGTGGTATTTTTCCGCGCATTACCTCCTTTCAGTTAAAAGCGTTATTGCCAATACTTATTATTTAAATGAACATATTTATAAACTATATAATTCGGACAAGAAAGTCAATAGAGCGCGGCTACGATTATTGATTATTTTCCAGAGCGATATGTCGGGTATGAATAATCATCAAAGCGATTATGAGCCAGAAAATTATTGACAAATCATTTTTGAAATAAGGCGTGTCCACGAGACCGTGGATTAAAATGGCCGAAAGAGAGGATAGAAGCGCGTATCTTGTATCTTGTAACTTGTATCTTGCGACACCTATGATTTGAAAAAAGCGGACGATAAGATATATAAAAACAAGAAAGCCGAGAAGACCGGTTTGGGTGAGAAGCGCGAGATAAAGATTGTGAGGTTGGGCGACCAGCCATTCCAGAGGCGGAAAAGCGACACGAGGGATGTTTTCGCGGTAGGCGGATTCAAAGTTATTTAAGCCCACGCCCAAAATTGGATGTTCTTTGAAAATCAAGTACGAAGTTTGCCAAATCTCCAATCGCGCGTGACTGGATGAGCGTTCCTGAAATTCAAAAAGATCTTGGAATTTTTTCGTGGGAGCGGCGATGATTATAAACGCGATTAGAGTTATTAAAGCGCCAATAATCATTTTTCTTTTTTGATCGCGATTCAGAGTTAAAAATCCGTAAATCACCAATCCGCCCAAAACCGCCAAATATCCGCCGTAAGAAAAAGTAAAGATAAGGGCGATAATATTTATCGCGGAAGCAGTGCCTAATAAATATTTCCAAATCCGCGGAATTTGCGAGGAAAAAATTAATCCGATCAAAAGCACGATAATCGGTCCGACCAGCATCGCGTGATAATTTGCCGGATCAAATACCGAATCCAGCCGCTCGTCGCCAAGCTGATGCGGAGAAAAAAAGTACTCAAATAGACCGTAAGCGGATAAAACCGCGCTTGATAATCCTAAACTTGCGACAATTTTCCAAATATTTTTTTGATCAAAAAATTGTATGATTAAAATTAAAACAAGCAGCGGATCAAAGACCCAAGCCTTCCAACCGCCCAGGGCAGTTTGGATATTTTCGGAAAAAAGAGCGGAGATTAAAGTAATAATTAACCAAGCAGCAATAGGCCAAAGGAGACTTGTTTTTGAATTTTTAATTTTTAATTTCCAATTTTTTAATAAATCCAAATTTACAAAATTTAAACCATTTGAAAATAAAATAGATAAAAATGACCCGATGTAAGTTGTATAAATACTCAATTCCAAAACAGTTGTCGGTATTCCGAAAAGTGAAAGTTTTAATAAATAAGTCGGCAAAATCGCCAAGCACGCCAAAATCGCCCATTGCGGACGCAATAAAGCCAGACAGAAGAGGGGGGAGAGGAAGAGGTAGATCAACATCGGATCAGGCAAGGTCATAATGACTTAGTTTAAAATTCAAAATGCAAAGTTCAAAGTTGCAGTTTATCAGTTCAAAGTTTATCAATAACTTTTTATTTTGAATTGTAATTTTGCACTTTGTACTTTGCACTTTTAACTATAATTTGAGTTTGTTTATTATGTATCAACACCGCCACCCCAAGCAGTATCCATACGATAACAAGCATATGCGGATACAAAAGACTGTTTACAAATTGAGAGTGGACAATAAGGGAGGCTAGGCCGCCGATTATTCCTAAGCCCAAAGCGGAATTAAACTTATTTTCTTTATTTATAAATAATTTCCAAGAAACGAAAAGGGCTGAAAACCATAACCAGAGAAAAGCGAGAAGGCCGAAAATTCCGGTGGTGGCGAGAATTGTCAGAAATGAACTGTCCGAGCCGCCGGCCGAATGCTCTTCCGGATTTGTTATTAATCCTTCCTCAAATTGCACATAGCGCAAAGTATTAAAGCCCGTTCCAAATAGAGGATTGTCGCGAACTAAAACTAAAACATTGTTCCAAGACTCCACTCTTTTTTGCGCCGTCACATCTATGGTCAAAATTCCTTCCACTCTTTCCTGGATGCGCGGGGAAGCCAAAAAAGCGATTATTAAAATGCCAATGCCCAGACCTAGCATCCACCACGAGCGTTTGATTGTCATCATTATTATAATAAAAAATCCGAAAACAAACGCCACCAAAGAGCTGCGGGAAAAAGTAAGAAGCAAAGCGGTAATAAAAATACATAATGAAGCGATGTGCCAAAATTTAATTTTTTCAAAGAGCATTTGAGAGATTATCAAGAGCGCTAAGAATGCAAACAGTCCGCCCAGAAGATTCGGATCAAACCAAGTGGATAGGAGCCGGCCGATGTGCGGATCCCAGCCTTCGGGTACCATTGAAGAAAAATCAGGAAAAATCATTAATTGAATAAATCCTAAAATACTTAAAACAACGCCCGCGCTTATGCTCAAATAAAATATTTGCTTGGCTTGTTTGGCGTTTTTTATTGATGTTTGAACAAAAAATAAAATCATTTGGTAAGCCAAAAATCTGAAAAAATACAAAGAGCCGCTCACCACTTCGTCGCGCGGTAAAATTACCAGCGCCCAAATAAGCGAAAGCGCCATGATAACATCTAATATTATTAAGGGAAGATTGATGAGGTTTTTAATGAAAAACAATTCTCGGTTAATCAATTTTTTAAACGCCCAAGCGAAAATCACGGCAAAAAGAATAAGATCGCTTATGACAATCGTTCCGGCGCCGATCGGAATCCTGATTATTTGCCCGGCGATTATTCCCAAAAGCAAGGCAACGATTCCAACCAAAGGAATTTCCGTCAAAAACCAAAAAATTCCGGCAGCCAAAATCGCCAAAAGCGCCCACAGCCCCAGCACCGCCGCCGCGGCTGAAGCAAGAAAGATGAGAATAGCGAGACCGAGATAACTTCGCATAAATCAATTTGGCTTAACCAAAATTTCTTTCAGTGTTAGTATTGTGACAGCTTTGGTGAGTATCAGCATTGAGCCGTAGATGATTGCTCCGGCGGGGATGGCGAGGATAAGCGGGAGTTTGGCAAGGTGTAAAAATAAACCCATAACGCCGGCGGAAATTATAATTTTTAAAATTCCTTTTAAATTAATGCGCGCGCGGGTATTGGAAAGCACAATGTAGATTCCTAGACACATCACGATCGTTTCCGAAGCTACGGTAAGGATGCTGGCGGCCCAATACGAATATTTTGGGATAAAATATAGATAAAGTCCCAAAGAAATTATCGCGACCACAATGTATACCCAGAGCATTTTTTTCTGTTTTCCTATTGCCACCACGGTATTGGCGAATAAGTTGCCGATGAAAATCGCGGCCGCGGCAAACATCAGAATTTTTAAAATATTTCCGGACTCGGCGAAGTCTTGTCCTCCCACCAAGACCATTATATCTTTACCTAAAAATAACGTTCCGATTGCCATCGGTATGGCGATCATCGCCATTACTTCCAGAGCTCGGGAAAGGAGCTTTTCAAATCTTTCCGCATTTCCTTCCGCGTAAGTTTTTACAAAATGCGGCGTCATCAGTCCGGCAAACATCGCGGGAAAAGTGATTAGCACTTCCAATACTTTATAGGGCGCTCCGTAAAGCCCGACAACGGAAGACGGCCAACTCAAAGACAAAATCACCGTGTCCATTTTGTAATAAATCAGATTGAAAAATATGGAAAGCCCGATGGGCCAAGTTTCTTTTAAAATATATTTCCAGTGGGCGAAATCAAAATTAAGACGAAAAGCGATTTGGCGCGTCATAAAGAAAAAAGCCGTACCGGCATTGACCAAGCTGCCGATGGTCACGGCGGCCAGCATCCCGTGCAGGCCGGTATTGAGACTGATGCCGGCAAGAACTGATATTAAAAGAATAATCCGGCCAAGAGTCTCCGCTATCACCACTCTCGTCATCGCCATTTTGTATTGAAAAAACATCGTGAGCATTTGCATTGAGGCGATGCCGATATATGAAATTGCCGTGATGGCCGTGCCGATTTTTACCGCTGCGGAATAGGGAAACAGCCACACAATAAAAGGCGCGGGCAAAAGAATTAAAATCGCGCTGAAAAGACGCAGGGTAAAGAAACTGGAAAATGTTTTGGCAATATCCGCACCAGGTTTGGAAATTTCGCGCAGAGCCAAAACATAAAGTCCCATATCCAAAACAATGCCGAAAATCTGAAGATAAGCGGCCACGGTGGAATATTCGCCAAATCCTTCGGGCTTTAAATAACGCGCCACCATGGCCACGACAGCCAGACCGATGGCGGTGCTGATGACTTTGCCAATTGCGTGAATGGCGGTGTTGGTGAAAATAGATCGGGCGAGAGACATAAAAAAACTTAAAACTCAAAACGCAAATGTTAAAACTAAAAAAATATTTTATCGCTTCAAAGCTCCCAATTGGCGTCGGCTTCCACTTTCTCCCAAGATAATTTTTTTAACGATAGTTTTTCGTTTTTCGTTTTTCGTTTTTCGTTTAATTCAAAGTATGCGGCTGCGCCGATCATGGCTGCGTTGTCCATACAGTATTTTTTTTCCGGTACGAGAAATTGGGAAGCGGGAGTGATTTCTGAAATTTTTTTCTCAAGCGTTTGCCTTAATAAAATATTGGCCGCCACTCCGCCGACGAGACAAACAGTCCGCACTTTATATTCTTTAACGGCCCGGACGGTTTTGGAAACCAGCACATCAACCACGGCTTGTTGGAAAGAAGCGCACATATCTTGGATCTTATATCTTGTATCTTGTATCTTGTATCTTTTTTGAACGGTGTACAATACCGCTGTTTTGAGGCCGGAGAAACTGAAATTAAAATCTTTTGAACTAATCATCGGCCGAGGAAAATTAAAAGCTTTCGGATTTCCATTTCGCGCCATTTTTTCAATTTCCGGTCCGCCCGGATAGGGGAGATTTAAAATTTTCGCTACTTTGTCAAAAGCTTCGCCGGCCGCGTCGTCCAAAGTCGCGCCGATTTTTTTAAATTGCAAATTATTTTTTATTAAGATCAATTCCGTATGTCCACCCGAAACTGCGAGAGCCAGGACGGGAAACTTCCATTTCGGCTGAATATTATTAAGAGGAATAAGCGATGAATATATGTGAGCGGCAATGTGGTTGACCGGAATAATCGGTTTATTCCAAAGAAGCGCCAATGTCTTGGCCGTTTCCACGCCCACCAAAAGTGCGGTAATCAGTCCGGGGCCGGAAGCGACCGCAATTGCGTCAATCCCCTTACCTGTTTTAAAATAAAATTTAGCAGCCTTGGCACTTTGTTTTATTAAAGGCAAAAGCTTTTCCAAATGAGCCCGGGCCGCCACTTCCGGCACCACGCCTTTGGTTTTGCGGTGAAGTTTGATTTGCGAGGCTACTATATTATATATAACTTTGATTTTATCACCCTTTCCTTTAATTATTGCGACAGAAGTTTCATCGCAAGATGTTTCAATGGCTAAAATTTTCATAATGTCTATCCATTAGTATATCACAAAGATTGACCTTTTTGACTCTATATGTTAAAATCATTTTTGTCAATCAAATATGGCCCCATCGTCTAGAGGCCTAGGACACCAGGTTTTCATCCTGGTAACCCGGGTTCGAATCCCGGTGGGGTCATTTTGAGCGACTTAAACTGCTTTAAGTCGCGACTAGGGATTCGAAGGGTTTTGAGATATGCCGAAGGCATCGCAAAACCCAGGCGCCGAAGGCGGAATCCCGGTGGGGTCATTTTTTGAAAGATAAAAAATTTAATTTAAAAAAATTAAGGAAATGCTTGCGCATTTCCTTTTTTAAGTTTGAGCTTCTGCTCCTGATTCAGAGTTTAAGTTCGTATCCACTTCTTTTATTTCCGGATGGCATTTATCGCACATCCATCTTTTATCAAATCTTTGGACAGTTATTTCTCTACACAACGGACACCATTTGTCTTCTCTTTTCATTTATACACCTCCTATATTAATAAAAGGACTTTATTTTCTAAATTATAATCCTTATTTATCGGCAATGCAAGGGTTTAGTAAAAAAAGAAGAGGCGAATAAATTCCGCCTCTTTTTAGAATGAGTTTCAACTTGCATCCGCGAGTTCAAGTAGCCGATCTTCCAGCCAGCTTATCAAATCGTCTGTTTTCATATTATCCGGCGCGGCCAGAGGCCGTCCGATAATAACATCCATTCTTTTCCAAAAGCGGGGGAGCGCCCAGTAAAATCCGGTTCCACAGGTTCTATTCGGGAGGATCTTGTCTCCGCCCTCGGTCCACAGAGGAACAATCATCGGTTTGGCGCGGCGCGCGATGGCCCCGGCTCCGTTTTGAAAGGGCCGGATGCGTTTTCCGGAAATTTTGGATTCTTTAAATCCTTCGCCTTTGTAAGTCCGTCCGCCTTCGGCAAACAGTA
>SCPX01000051.1 GCA_004298615.1 Patescibacteria group bacterium
TTACGGAACTTATCTTAAAAGGAGGACGCTTTTGAGCCAGTAAGTAGTTAGTAGTGAGTAGTCAGTAGAATTGTTTTGACAAATCCAGCAATCTACTCACTACTAACTATAAACTATCAACTTCATCCCGCCGCTTCAAATACCTCCTCGGGCGAAGTGATTCCCTTGATCGCTTTTAAGATGCCGTCTTGGATCATTGTGATCATCCCTTGTTTGACCGCGATTTCCTGAATGGCGTATTCGGAAAGCGATCCGGAAAGAATTATTTTTTCAATGTCGCTGTTTTTTCGGAATATTTCAAAAATTCCAATTCGTCCTTTGTAGCCGATGCCATGGCAGGCATCGCAGCCTTTGCCTTTCCAAAATACTAATTTTTCCGTATTTGTCTCGGGCGGAAGAAAGTGTTTAATGCTGGCGATTTCCAGATTTATTTTTTTCAGCATATTTTCATCCGGCCGATATTCTTGTTTGCAAGATTGGCAAACTCGGCGCACCAATCTCTGCGCCATCACGCAATTGATAGCGGGGGCCAGCAAAAAGGGCTGGACTTTCATTGATAAGAGGCGGGGGATGGTGGCGGCCGCTCGATTGGCGTGGATGGTGGACAATACAAGATGGCCGGAAAGAGCCGCTTGAATTACCGTTTCTGCCGTTTCCGTGTCTCTGGTTTCTCCGACCAGCACGATATCCGGATCTTGGCGTAAAATGGCGCGCAGGCCATTGGCAAAAGTCATTCCGTGCTTGGTGTCGACTTGCGTCTGGGTGATGCCGTCCAGCTCGTATTCAATCGGATCCTCAATGGTCATAATATTGATTTCCGGATTTTTCAATTTCACCATTATGGCATGAAGAAGAGTGGTTTTACCGCTGCCGGTCGGGCCGGCCGCCATAATCATGCCGAACGATCTGTTCATTTCTTGTTCCAAAATATCCAGAGTGTGTTTTTCCATACCAACCGTTCCCAAAGTCAATTTATGGCTGGAAGAAAATAGCAAACGGAATACGACGCTCTCCCCGAAAGACGCCGGCAAAGTGGAGACGCGGATGTCAATCTTTTCTCCGCCTATCATGATCATAAATTTCCCGTCCTGGGGGATCGTATCCACATTGATTTTCAAATGCGCCAGGAATTTGATGCGGGAAATAACTTTATTCCAGAGTTTTCCAGGTATTCGCGCCACCTCATGCAATACGCCGTCCACCCTCATTCGCACTTCGATTTCGCGCTCGCCGGCGTCAAAATGGAGATCGGACGCCTCGGACTTTATCCCGGCGGCCAGAATTAAAGTAAAAATATCGGATACGGAAACCGTCTTTATCTTCTCATTGAGTTCTTTCAAGGTTTTAATTTCGTTTTGGAATTTTTTAATGTCTTCTTCGGAAATAGTCAGTCCGCGGCTTACCTCCTTTATTTTTGGAACATGATCAAAAGCCGTCAGCGCGATTGTAAAAGAATTTTCCGAAATCATGAATATGTCAATACTTTGAAAAGGATAATCACGCTTGATTCTGGCGGCTATTTTTTGAAATGCCTCGGCTTCCGGGTCAATCGCAGCTAATTTCAATTGTTTATTGGTCTGGAAAATGCAGCAGACCCGGGCTTCAAGCATTTCTTCGCGCGTCAGAATCAAAAGCGCTTCCTGGGGAAGAGGAAATCCTTTTAAATTTATATAAGAAAAGCCTTTAGCGCGCGCGTTGCTTTCCGTCGTCGCCTCCATTTCTTTCTTGTGGATGTCGATCATTTTTTCCTGGAATTTTTCCGCGACCGTGTCGCTGCTTTTTTTCGGTTTATTTTTTAGCAATTCTTCAATGCTTTGCATAGCGTCTTGTATCTTATATCTCGCATCGCGCAACTTTTAAGTTACAAGCTTTAAGATGCAAGATTTATGATATCATTATATCACAAAACGGACGGGAAAGCCCATCCGTTTAGAAAATATTTCTTTGAGATTATTTATTTGAAGAATTTCGGCAAGGAACCGGCCAATCGCATGATTTTTGAACTAACCTTGCCCTCCTCGGTTTTTAGGAATAATTTTGTCCAAGCCACATATTCAAAAACCGCCAGCATTGATTCTATGACCAAAATTATAAGCGCGAAAATAATAAGCGCCAAGGATGTGATACCGATGTGCCACAAAGAAGTGGGGCTTATCGCATAACCCAGCTCGGAAATCAATTGGAGGGCGAAGGTGATTATTCTGGACGATATGGCATAGCCGATGGCGAATAGAATGTGAACGCCGAATACCACAAAAGCCATTTCAACGCTCATAATCCAATTGTCTTTGAAAAGCTTTATGGCCGATAAAACAGCTTCGGGAAAAGGCTTTTTTCTGATTACAATATAAGCCATGGCGTATTTGGTTATAACGGAAATGATAAATGCCGAAGGCAGAAACACCAAAGTGAAATAAAAGATAAACAAGGCGGCATTCGGAGCGTCCGCGGCGATAACGCCGGATTGAAGCAGAGGAATGCTTAAAAAAAGCAATAGCAAAATGATTATTTTAGAGGCAAGATTTACGCCAAAGACCGGCAAGAAATTCATCGCTCCTATTTTCCAAACTCCTTCAAAAGTTTGCCGTTTGCCCTGCTCGATTACGGCCGCCGCTCCGACTATACCGGCCATGGATGTGAAAATCAGCCAAGCGATCGCAATAATCGCCAATAAAAGCCCCAGAAGCATCAGAGTGGCCGTAAAAGGCACATTCAATACATTCAGGAAAGCCATTACCCACATTTTAATCGTCAGAATCATTTGGATATTTCCCGAATAGTCCGATTGATTGGAAAGATCATTGATGGAATTGAGTATCAATCCGATATCGCTGCTTGTCCCGGCAATGGTCGCGAAAAAACCGAAAATCCAGAGAAATTTGTAGCGCCAGGTGATTTGAAGCGAGCGTTTGATAATATCGCGATATAGAGTCATAAAGCCCCCTCCTTGATAAAATGATAAATTTTAATCGTAATAAGTTAAAAGGTTTCGCTGCCCGTATAGTTGAAAGTTTTCGTTCAACGATATAGCCGTATGACTATGCTGTAAACCGATACGAGCCGCGAAAACGAAAACCAAATAACGATACTTCTGATTTTTTAAGTCGTGGCCGGTTTGGCTGTCTTGAATATCGCTTCAAATTCCTCTTTTTCAAGAGTCTCTTTTTCCATCAATTTTTTGACTATTTCTTCCAAAACCGAGTATTTATCCTTGATAATATCCTTAGCCGTAGTATACGCCTTTTTCAGGAATTTGGAAACCTCTTGGTCAATGGCCTCGGCCGCCTTTTCGCTGTAGTCGCGGTGCTCTCTTATTTCGCGGCCCAAAAAGATCATTTCCTCCTTGTCTCCGAAAGTCCGCGGTCCGACAACATCGCTCATGCCGTACTGGGTGACTAATTTGCGCGCCAGTTTGGTGGCTTGCATAAGATCATTGGAGGCGCCGGTCGTGATGTCTCCGAAAACCTCTTTTTCCACCACTTGTCCGGCCAGCATCACGGCCAGATTTTCAACCAGTTCGGTTTTTGAGTGGTAGTGCTTGTCTTCAATGGGAAGCTTGAGAGTGTAGCCGCCGGCCCGCCCGCGGGCGATAATGGAAATCTTATGCACCGGATCGGTGTGGGGGAGTTCGTGCGCCACCAGAGCGTGCCCGGCTTCGTGATAAGCCGTGATTTTCTTTTCTTTATCCGATATCACATGGCTTCGGCGCTCCGGACCGAGCATTACTTTTTCAATTGATTCCACGCATTCCTCAAATCCGATTTTCTTCTTATTGCGCCGAGCCGTGAGAATGGCCGCTTCATTCAAAAGATTGGCCAGATCGGCTCCGGAAAATCCGGGCGTTCTTTCCGCGACTTTGCGCAGATCCACTTCTTCGGCCAGCGGTTTATTTTTAGCGTGAACTTTCAGAATGGCTTCGCGGTCCGCGATATCCGGCTCGTCAATCACTACGCGGCGGTCAAATCGCCCGGGGCGGAGCAGCGCCGGATCCAATACATCGGGGCGATTGGTAGCGGCCATCACGATCACATTCACTCCGACTTCAAAGCCGTCCATTTCCACCAAGATTTGATTAAGTGTTTGTTCCCGCTCGTCGTGCGAACCGCCCAGGCCCGCTCCGCGCTGGCGGCCGACCGCGTCAATTTCATCAATGAAAATAATGCAAGGAGCGGCTTTTTTGGCTTTTCGGAAAAGATCCCGCACGCGCGAAGCGCCGACACCCACGAACATTTCCACAAATTCGGATCCGGAAATATGGAAAAACGGCACATCGGCTTCGCCGGCCACGGCCCGAGCCAAAAGAGTTTTGCCCGTGCCGGGCGCACCCATCAAAAGCACGCCTTTGGGAATTTTCGCTCCGAGCGATGTGAATTTTTTCGGATTTTTCAAAAATTCCACGATTTCTTGAAGCTCTTCCTTGGCTTCTTTGGCGCCAGCCACATCTTTGAAAGCCACGCGGTCTTTTCCGCCTTTGGGCTCGGCTTCTTTGGCGCCGCTCTGGCCGAAAGACATGGCGCGATTATTCATTCCCTGCACTTGCCGGCTCATAAACCAGAAAAATCCTAGGATTATCAGAAATGGAATCAGAAATGGCAAGAGCGCCTGGATCAGCATAAGCCAGCCGGGCGCGGTTTTCACCTCAATGGCCACTTTGCGGATTTTCAGCGGATCAACATTGTAATTTTTCAAAATCGTGGTGAGCGAATCCTCCGGTTCTTTAACAGTTGTAAATTTTTCATCGTTTGCCAGGGTGATTTCCAATTTCTCGCTGTCAATGGCGATTGATTTCACTTTTTCCTCGTCAATATTTTGCACCAATTCGCCGATGGACATCGCTTTGGGTTTCACAACGGGCTGATTGTACAAACTGAAAACCGCCCCCAAAATAAAAAGAAGAACGAAAAATAATAAAATGTTTTTGGCGATTGATCTCATATTGATGTATTTTACTAGTTTTTGGAAAACTGCGCAAGGGCGGACTTTTTTGTTTTAGCGGGTTGTGGTATAATTAAATAAGTTAAAAGCGTAAAGCTAAAAACGCAAAACTACAGCTAAAAATTCAAAAATTTTAAATTATAATTTTGCGCTTTGCGTTTTAAGTTTTGAGTTTATTCTTATGTCCATCACCATCTACTCCACCCCCACCTGCCCTTATTGCATAATGGCTAAGAATTTTTTTAAAAAGCATGATGTCGCCTATAATGAAAAGGATGTGGCCGCTGATCAAATGGCGGCGCAAGAAATGATTAAAAAATCCGGCCAAATGGGCGTGCCGGTAATAGAAGTGGACGGGGAAATCATTATCGGGTTTGATGAAGCAATGCTTAAAAAAATATTAAAAATATCCGTATGACCATCAGAAAAGCCATCATCCCCGTTGCCGGATTCGGGACCAGATTTTTGCCCGCCACCAAAGCCCAGCCCAAAGAAATGCTCACCGTGGTGGATAAGCCGGTGATTCAATATATTGTGGAAGAAGCGGTCGCTTCCGGCATTCGGGATATTATTTTGATTACCGGTCAAAACAAACGGGCGATTGAAGATCATTTTGACAGGAATTTTGAATTGGAATACCGCTTGAAACAGCAAGGAAAGACAAGCATAATGGATGAAGTGCAGAAAATTTCCGAAATGGCCAATTTTGTATACATTCGCCAAAAAGCGCCCTTGGGAGACGGGCACGCGATTTTGGCAGCCAAAGATCTGATCGGCGATGAGCCGGTAGCCGTACTTTTTGGGGATGATATTGTAGACGCGCAAACCCCGGTTTTAAAGCAATTGATGGATGTGTATGAAAAGTACGAAGATCCGGTGATCGGGCTGATGAAAGTGGAAAAGAAAAATATTTCAAAGTATGGCGTGGCTGGCGCGACGACTGTCGGCCAACGCACTTGGCAGGTCAATTCATTGGTTGAAAAACCAAAGCCGGAAGATGCCCCGTCAAATCTGGCAGTCGCCGGAAGATATATAATAACGCCGGAAGTTTTTTGGAACCTGGAACGGGCAAAAAAAGATAAAAGCGGGGAAATTCGGTTGATTGATAGTTTGCGCGCCCATTTGAAAAAGCGATCCATTTATGCTTATGAATTTGAAGGCCGGCGTTTTGATTGCGGCGACAAGCTGGAATTTTTAAAAGCCACGGTGCATTACGGACTTAAGCATAAAGAATTCAACAGCGGATTTGAGAAATATCTTAAGACAGTCGTGAAATAGTTTTAGGTTATACGGTTTCGCCGCCCGTATAGTCAAACGGTTTGGTCTTACGGTTTGCCGATTAACGAAACCGTAAAACGATACGAGCAGCGAAAACGATTAACGAATGACGAGAATATTTGGATTTCCAAAATAAATGTATGCACAATAGAATAAGATTTATTATTATTTCCGGACTTATAATGGGCGCGTTTGCGTTGGTAGGCGCCGGTTGTACAAAGGCAAAGCCTATCGAACCAGATTCGATTTCCTTGCAATGGTGGGGCGTTTGGAATGAATCGGACCAAGTGGCGCCCTTGATTGCCGCTTATCAGGCGAGCCACCAGTATGTTAAAATAAGTTATAAAAAATTCCGCTTTGAAGAATTTGAAGATAAGTTAATCCAGGCCTTGGCTGAAGATCAGGGGCCGGACATAATTTCCATAAACAATACTTGGACGAGGCGCCACCAAAGTAAAATTCTGCCAATGCCCGATAAGCCAATTTCCGTGGTTGCGGGAAAAACGCAAAAAAAGGGCACAGGTACGGAAGTTGTTTACAAACAGACAGATACGCCGGTTTTAAATATAAAAACTTTAAAAGACAAATTCGTTCCGGCCGTTTATGACGATGTGGTGATAGACGGAAAGATTTACGCTCTGCCCTTAAGCCTTGATTCGCTGGTCTTAATGTATAATCGAAGCATTTTGGCTCAAGCCAAAATTACCAAAGCTCCATCCAATTGGCAGGAAGTCTTGAATGCTTCTCCCTTAGTCACTCTGCAGGATAAAGAAGGCAAATTGACCAGATCGGCCGCGGCTTTGGGGACAGCTAATAATATCCCAAGGTTTTTTGATGTTCTCTCACTTTTAATGATGCAGAGCGGAGCTCAGATGACGGATCAGTCTGGTAAAGCGGCGACATTCCATCAAGTCCAAAATTTGACGGCCGAAAATCCGCCGGCAGCCGGCGCGCTTGAATATTATACTAACTTTGCCAATCCTAATAAAGAATCATACACTTGGAACGCTTCCCAGCCAAACGCGGTGGAAGCGTTTGCTTCGGGACAATTGGCAATGATGTTCGGATACGCTTATCATTTGCCGCAACTGAAAGCCAAAGCGCCCGGACTTGATATCGGGATCGCTCCCATGCCCC
>SCPX01000052.1 GCA_004298615.1 Patescibacteria group bacterium
TCGGCGGCAGCCCGCAGGCACTGACGGAAATTAACAAGCGCGGCATTTTTGATCTTAATCAATTTTTTAATTCAAAATATTTTTGGAGAGATAAAACTCTTAAAGCGGCCAGCGAGCATACATTATTCACTTCGCTTGACAAGCTCACTTATGCTTTGCGCGATAAGAATAAGCTGGATGCCAAACCGGTTTATGACAGCTGGCAATTCAAATCCGATAAATCGCTTGACGAGCGGCCGGGCGACACCAAGCCGATAACCATTGATTTTTCTTCATTTAACTATAAAGTTGAGTATAAATATGAACGGGAGACGAATGATTACGCGAGATTCCAAGCCGGACAGCCGCATTTGATGAAATCAGGCGATGCCATTCGCGCCAAAAATGTTTTGGTCGCCTATACGAAAACCACCTTGGCCGACAAAGAAAGATTGGCCATGGAGACGGTAGGCGAGGGAGAAGCGCTGATTTTCCGAGATGGCGAAGCTATCAAAGGGAAATGGAAAAAATTGAGTGCCAAAGACCGTTTGAAATTTTACGACAGCGACGACCAAGAAGTCAAACTAAACGCCGGAACATCCTGGGTGGAAATTGTGCCGACCGATCGGGTGGTGAAATACGAATAAAAGTTTTTTGACATAAGTTGATTTTTTTGGTATACTAACAATATTAAATTCAGGAAAATTATTTCCATGCTTAAATTTTCACTGAAACAAAAAATATTTTCCGGTTACATAATTTTAATCGTGATAATATTGGCGCTTGGATTGGCGGCTTTTCTTTCCATTCAGCGCCTTTTTGTAATTCAAGAAAATCTTCATTCGCAGACTGAAGGAATTGCCGATCTTTATCGATTGGAAGCTGATCTTAGCCTTTTAAGCTCGGATTTGGCCGTACACGGCAATTTGGTTGATCGAGAAGTATTAGCCAGACTGAATAAGCGTTTTTCCGCCGCTAAGGAATCTTTTGGAAATTATCAAGCCATTGATCGCCGGTCCGTATCGGCCGATGTTTTGGCAAATACGGACGAAATGATCGGCGATGTTGATAAGGAAATTAAAGAATTATCGGCCGAACTCATTCAAATCACAGCGCTTGTCAATGCGGGACAAACCGGAAGTATTTCGGCCGCGTCTCAAAAAATAATTGAAATAGTTGAGGATGTGACGGAAACGGATATTGGCAAACTGATAGAATATCAGGATCAAATAATCCAAAACGCGCAAAAAAATCAGCAATCAATCATCGGGCTATCCAAGCTTTTCATTATTTTTGCGATCGCCGTCGGTCTGATTGCCGGAATTCTAATCGGCTGGTTTATCACGAGCAGTGTCGGGCATCTGCTTGCCCAATCTTTGGACCGTTTGGTTGAAGGAACGAGCGCTCTGATCCAATCGGCCGGATCCAGTTCCAAATTGAGCCAGCAAAATACATCTTTAGCCTCGGAAATAGCCCAGGGGGCGGATCGCCAGGCCAAGGAAGCCGGAGAAATATCAAAGGTGATGTCCCAGATGGCTTCGGCTATCCATCAGGCGAGCGAAGCTACGCAAGAAGTATCGCAGGTCGCCACGCGCACCAGCCAAATGGCGCAAATCGGCGGCGAGGCCGGAGAAAAATCAACCAAGAGTTTGGTTAAAATCAGGGATATTGTTTCCACATCGTCCGGGATGATTAAAAATCTTTCCGCCCGTTCCACCGAGATTGCCGGCATCATAGAAGTGATTACCAGCATTGCCGAACAGACCAATCTTTTGGCGCTCAATGCCGCCATTGAAGCGGCCAGAGCCGGAGACGCGGGGCGGGGATTCGCGGTGGTGGCCGATGAGGTGAGAAAATTGGCCGAAGAAGCGCAAAAGAGCGCTGCGCAAATCAAGGAAGTGATTAAAAATATGCAAGAGCAGATTTCCGATATTGTCTTATCGGTTGATACGGGCGCCAAGGAAGTGGATGTCGGAGCGGGAGTCATTGACGAAACATTGAATACTTTGCAATCCATCACCTCAGCCATTCAGCAGGTTTCTTCAAAAATTCAGGAAATATCCGCTTCTTCCCAGCAGCAAGCCTCCTCGTCCGAGCAAATATCAAAAACAATGGAATCCATCGTGGCGGTTATTGATAAAAATTCTTGGACTTCAAACGAGATGAAGCGATCGGCCGAAGACCAGACAAGGCTTAGCCAGACCGTGCAGCTGTGGGCGGAAAAATTGAAAAATTTGTCCGATGACTTTTTTTATATAGTGGGCGACGCAAAACATGGCCGGGACGGTCATTTTTACGCGGATGCGGAGGCGCATGAGATAAAAGAGGAAGCCTAAAATTTATTGATTATTATGGCCGAATCAGCCAAAGCGAATGATAAATCGCAAAGCAACAAAGACGCGGCTCAATATGTGATTTTTGAAATAGACAAAGAAGAGTATGGCGTGAGATTGGTTGATTTGAAAGAAATTATAAAAGTTTTGGAATTGACTCCATTGCCGAATGCGCCTCAATTTTTCGCCGGAGTTTTCAATTTGCGAGGAAAAATCATACCGGTGATTGATCTGGAAAAAAGATTTTCCTTGAAGCGGGAGACGCCGAGCGTTTCCGAACATATTTTGATCACCGAACAGGGAAACGATTTATACGGGATGATTGTGGATAAAGTGGTCGGGACTATCCGCATTTCAGCCGAAAATATCCAAAAACCGCAGTCAATCGGAGTTTTTAAAATCAATGAATCCTATATTGACGGCCTGGCGACTGTTAAGCAAAAAGGCGGGCGGCTGGTGATTATTCTGAATATCAAAAAAATCCTTTCCCCGGAAGAATTGGCCGAATTGGGCAAGCAAGCGCAAAACGCGAATACGAAATCCTAATGGTTTAGTCAAATGGTAATCGTTTTCGCGGCTCGTATCGTTATAAGGTATCGTCATACGACAGTGCCGTTTACCAAAAACTTTTGACTATACGAACGGCGAAACCGTATAACTTTAGACGATTTATAAAATTATGGATCCTCGTTATCAAGAATTAATGAATGCAATCATCCAGAGGCAAGCCTCTATTTTGGGGATTGCGGTAGCCGTGCGGCGGGCGAGAAAAGTCGCCGGGTTGGTGGTGGGCGATGACGGAAAAGTCTTGTCTTTATCCAAGCCGCCTTTGGAAGCGCTTGAACAAATGACCAAAGAATTTATTGATTTGTCGGGCGATGTGGGAAAAGTGTTTTGCAAGGTGGTGTCCAAGGAAACGCTTAAAAAATATCCGGATTTAAAATTGCCGGAGATTTTAAAGGATTAAATTTATTGAAAATATTATAATTAATTTTTCAAAATTATTATGAAAAAAATTATCGCATTATCAAGCTTGGCGCTGGCTTTGGCGCCCCTGTCGGCTTTAGCCATTGTCGAATACGAAATTGAAATTTTGGAAACCATTGAAATGCCTCTGGAACTTTTGAATATGGTGATAGCTCTGGCGGCGGTTACGGTAAGCCTGTTTCTTATCAAAAGCTTTGCCGGCGGCACTTTCGCCGCAGCCGCGCGGTTTTTAGCGGCCGCTTCTTTCGCTTTCGCATTTGTGGAAATTTTTGGTGTTTTGAAGGGATTGGAGATTTTCAAAATCGGCGGATTGATTGATGTGGTTGAATTCATTTTTGTGGCATTATTTTTAACAGCCCTTCTTAAATTATTAAAAAGCGTCAGGGGTTAATTATCCAGTTTAAACCAATATGACAAAAAGCAATCCAAAAATATTAGTGGCGGACGATTCGGCTTTTATGCGCCGGATTTTGATTGATATCCTGAAAGAACGCGGGAAATTCAGCGCGTTTTTTGAAGCTGGAAACGGAGACGAGGCTTTGCAAGTCTACCGGAGCGAGCACCCGGATATCATTCTTTTGGATTTGATTATGCCGGGCAAGGACGGATTTGAAGTTTTGAAAGAATTGGGCGGGAAAGCGGATGTGCGGATTTTGGTCATATCGGCGATCGGTCAAAATCAGCTGATTGAAGAAGCGCAGAAATTGGGCGCCAAGGGATTTATTATCAAACCGTTTGACGGCAAAGATGTGATCGCCAAAATAGACGCCCTGAATGTTTAGAAAGGAAGAATCTATGGATAAGCCCAAAGAAATCACCGTTTTGGTGGCTGATGATTCTTCGGTGACGCGGAAAATCGTTTCTGACTTGCTGGTGGAGAGCAATATCAATGTGGTCGGAGAAGCCATAAACGGCATAGAAGTCTTGGAAATGATTGACGAGCTTAACCCTGATGTGGTGGTTTTGGATATTTGGATGCCGCAAAAAAACGGTCTGGAAGTTTTGCAGGATATTTTCAATCGCCGCCAAGCGGCGGGGAAGACCGCTAAAAATATTCCCCGCACCATTGTTCTTTCTTGTTTGATAGATTCGGACGAAGACATTGCTTTGCGCTGTTTGCGGCTGGGGGCAGTCACTTGCATTGCCAAGCCCAAAGAGGGGATTCTTCATACGGAAAGTTTTTCCCAAAATCTTTTGAGAGCCGTGAAAGAGGCGTATGCCGCTCGCCCGCGTTTTTATAAAATGCCGCTGGAAATCAAACCGGAAAAAAATCAATCCAAGTCCGATTCGTCCGGCAAGGAATCGACTGATCGGACTGAAAACAGACCATTGCTCATCGCCATCGGATCATCCACGGGCGGACCGCAAATTGTTGAAGGATTGATAGCCAAATTGCCCGCTTCTTTTAAAATTCCTTTGGTGGTCATCCAGCATTTGCCCAAAGGCTTTACCAGGAGATTCGCGGAAAGGCTTGACCGGATTTGCGAAATAAAAGTGAGCGAAGCGAAAAACGGGGATATGATTGAGCCGCAAAATGTTTACATCGCTCCGGGAGGAACCAATATCGCCGTCAACGGCAAAAATATTTATATTGACGGTTCTGACAATTTTCACATCAAGCCGTCCATTGATTGCTTTTTCACGGCGGCGGCCGGGCAATTTAAAGATAAATTCACCGGAATCATTCTTTCCGGAATGGGCGGAGATGCCGTTTTGGGCGCCGAAGCTTTGAAAGAAAACGGCGGCCGGCTGATTGTCCAGGATCCGGATACCTGTATGATTGACGGAATGGTGAAGGATCTGATTGAAAAAAAATTGGCCGATGAAATATTGCCGCCGGAAAGGATTTTGGAAAGATTATTGGAATTGGGGGCGTAAAATAGGATTTTTTCAAAACTTATGGTCGACATTTCTCAATACAAAAGTCTTTTTTTGGAAGAAGCGCGCGGGTATTTGCAAGAGCTTAATGCTCTGATGCTGTCTTTGGAAAAATCTTTGGAAGACAAGAAAATCTTGGATCGGATAATGGCGGTTGCCCATACTTTCAAAGGAATATCAGCGACAATGGGGTATAATCACCTGGCGCAATTGGCGCACAGTTTGGAAGATATTTTTGATTTTGCGCGCAAAGGACAGCTTAAAATAACCAAAGAAATGTTTTCTTCGTTGTTTCGCGCTTTGGATGCTTTGGAGATCGGGGTGAAAAATGTTGACGAGAAAAATAAAGACGAATTTGACGATTCGGCCGCCGGAAATTTGTCAATGCTTGCCCAAGGCAAATCCGAAGCGCAAAAAATTTTCGCGTCAATTCCGGAAGCGGCAAGTCCGTCCGAATCGGAAAGATCCCAGGAACTCAAGCCCATCACCAGGATCGGCGTGGATGTGAAGCTCTTGGATATGCTGATGAATTTGGTTGAAGAATTGACCGTAGAAAAGCTCAAAATTTCCAATTTAAGCCAGGATGATAAAACGCATCAATCCGCTGATTCCTTGATCAATGAATTGCGCGCCGCTTCCCGGCGTCTGGACAGGATTGTTTCCGAATTGCAGTATAATGTGAGCCGGGCCAGGATGGTGCCTTTGGAATATATTTTTATGCGTTTTCCGAGAATGGCGCGCGATACGGCCAAATCTTTGGGAAAAGAGGCGAGTCTTGAAGTTTTCGGAGGCAATGTGGAAATGGATCGCTCGCTTGTGGAAATGCTTTCCGAGCCTTTGGTGCATTTGATAAAAAATGCGATTGACCACGGTCTTGAAGATATGAAAAAAAGAAGCGAGCTTAAAAAAGCGAAGGGCGGTACGATTTCAATAATCGCCGTGCAGGAAAGAGGAATTGTCCGCCTGATCGTGCGGGATGACGGTCAAGGGATTGATTGGAAAAACATCGCGGGAATGGCGGCCGCCAAAGGATTGGCATCCAAAGCGCGGATTGAAGAATGGATGGCGTTTTTAAACGAGAAAAAATATCCGCCAAAAGAATTAAGCGAGATTCTTTTTCGTCCGGATTTTTCCACCAAATCGGAAGTGACGGAAATTTCCGGACGGGGGGTAGGGCTGGCCGTGGTGAAAAATTTTGTCGATCGCGCGGGCGGCAGGATAAGCATTGAGACAAATCAAGGGATCGGCACTTCGTTTGTTTTGGAAATTCCTTCCACGATTTCGGCGACAGACGCTTTGCTCGTGCAAGTGGGCGAAGAGCTTTTTGCTGTGCCTTTTTCTTCAATCGTCCGGTCCGTGTTCGTAGCGGACAGCGATGTCAGAAGTTTTTCCGACGGCGATGTGGCGATTGTGGACGGCCGGGAGCTCCCTCTTTTATGGATGCGGAAATTTTTTAATTTATCTCCCAAAGCGATGAATTATAAAGTGGTGATTGTCGAACAGGAGTCGGTGCAAGCCGGATTGGTGATTGATAATATCGTTTCGGAGCAAGAAGTGGTGGTGAAGCCATTTTCCGCGGCGCTAAAGACCGTTCAAGGATTTTCCGGCGCGACTGTTTTAGGCGACGGCCGAGTGGCTCTAGTGGTGGATGTGGCGTCTATGCTTGAGCAAACGCAGTATTTTGGCCGAGCGGCCATATCTTGAAACTTGAAACATAAAACTTGAAACACCAACATTATAAATTTTAATAATTAACTAATATGCGATTCATGATTCAAGATACATGATTCATGATTCGGGAAAAAAAGTATGTCTCAATCTCTACTCTCGGATCTTGAGCGGGACGCGCTCAAAGAATGCGTCAATATCGGGGCGGGACACGCCGCCACCGCCTTATCTGGGTTAACCCAGGAAAAGGTCTCGATTTTAGTGCCTAAATTGGAATTGGTTCCGGTGGAGGATGTGCCGTCCGCCGTGGGCAAGCCCGATGATATAATGTCCGCCATAGTTATGAAAATGGGCGGCGATGTTTCCGGCACGATTCTTCTGATGTTTCCGACTCAAAGCGCTCTTTTGCTCTCCTCGCTTCTTTTAAAGACGGGAAAGCCGAAAGAGGCAATGGGCGAAGATGAAAATTCGGCTCTGCGCGAAGCCGGAAATATTTTATCCGGTCATGCCCTAAACGCCCTTTCCCAATTTTTAGGTTTTCGGCTTTTGCAATCCGTGCCCGAAACATCGTCCGATATGGTGGGCGCTATGATGAATGAAATTTTAGTTCATTTTTTGCGTGAAAAACACGAAAATGTTTTGGTTTTGTCAGTCAGTTTTCAAATCAGCGGGCACGAAATCATCGGCAGTTTGTTTTTCCTGTTTGACCCGGCCAGCACAAAAGTGATTCTGGATTCATTAAGAAAAAAATTAGCGGTTGATTTGGGGTAACCCCCCGCTTGCTTTGCAAGCTCACACCAAAATTTGGTGTGGGGGTAAAAAAGTATGAGCGATCCAATGCAAGTTTCTATGGCGCATTACGCCGTTTCAAAAGGTCGTCCGCTTGTCACAAGCGGCGTTGGATCGTGTATGGTTATTGTTTTGTACGACCCGCAAGCCAAAGTTGGCGGATTGGCGCACACTATGCTGCCCGATGAAAGATATGAAGGCCAAGACGGCGTTCCGCAAAAAATAGACGCGGCTATTTTGGTCGGTTCGGCCAAGACTGTTGGGCACGCGGTGGATATGATTTTGGACGGAATTGAATCATTGGGAGGAAGCCGTTCCCGCTGCATTGCCAAAGTGGCCGGCGGAGCGCATATGTTCAGCCTTTTTGATGCTCCAAAGACCGGAATCGGCCAACAGAACATTGAAGCGATCAGGAAAAAATTCGAACAAATCAAAATTCCAATCGTAGCCGAAGACACTGGCGGCACCATTGGACGAGTCGTGGAATTTGATGTACAATCAGGAGTGATGAATGTGACCACGAAAATATGACAGATCGAAAGAAAATAATTCTTTTAGCCGAAGACGACCGATTCTTGCGCTCTATTTTCCAAAAGCGTTTGGAAGAGGGCGGCTATGTCGTGCATCCGGCCGCCGATGGCGCGGAGGCTTTGGATATTCTGGCCAAGACCATTCCTGATTTGGTGCTTTTGGATTTGATTATGCCGCGCAAAAACGGCTTTGAAGTGCTGCAGGAAATGCGCGCCAGCGCCAAGCTTAAATCAGTGCCGGTGGTGGTTTTGTCCAATTTATCCCAGGACAAAGATATGGATCAGGCCAAAGATTTGGGCATTGCCGGATATTTGACGAAAAGCAGCGTATCGCTCGTCAATCTTTTGGATGAAGTAAGAAAGTATATTTATAACTAAACGAATGTGATTTATTCCAAAAAAAACATTCTTTTGGTGGAAGACGATCCCTTGATCAGAAAAATCCTAAGCGACGAATTGGCCGCCAATGGTTTTGCGGTGGAAGAAGCGGCGGATGGAGAAGCGTGCCTTGAAGCCATTGAGTCAAAAAAAATTGATTTGGTTCTTTTGGATATTATGATTCCCAAAAAGGACGGGATCGCCGTTTTGCGCGAATTAAAGCAGACAGGAAAGATTCCTCAATTGCCCGTTTATATTCTGTCCGCTCTTTCCGATATGGAAAAAGTGGCCGAGGGCATTGCTTTGGGCGCCAGGGGGTATTTTGTAAAGCAAGAATCCGGGCGGGAAGAAATCATCAAAGCGGTCAGGGCATTGTTTGATTAATAAATTTATGTTATAATTATTTTAATGTTTATGCCAAATGATTCAAAACCAAAAATAATGATTATTGAGGACGACCGGTTTATTACCCAGGTTTATTCAACCAAGCTTAAAGAGGTTGGTTTTGATTTGGCTATGGTGGCGGATGGGCGCGATGCCGTGCCGGCCATTTTGAACGAAAAGCCGGATTTGGTGATTTTGGACTTGATGCTTCCCGGAAAATCCGGTTTTGACATATTGCGCGAAAGAATGAATAGCGATGAGCTTAAAAAAGTTCCGGTAATCGTAATCACCGCGCTGGCGCAAAGCAAAGAAAGAGAAATGGCCCTATCTCTCGGCGCGCAAGACTATATAATAAAATCCGATCATTCCATACAGGAAATAATGCAAAAGATTTTAAAGCATTGCGAGCGGTGCGGCATTGTGGCGAAGAATATTGGGTAGTTTTAAAATTCGTGGTATAATAATAACGGTTGAGTTATCCACAGTTGATAATTACCTTGATTTGCGAAATTCCTCAAAAACCATATGTCATTCTGAGCGAAGCGAAGAATCTCTTTTAAGACCGATTTCTTTGAGATCCTTCCGGAGTTTGCCCTGAGACTCTTCACTTCGTTCAGAGTGACAATCTAGGGGTTCAGGATGACATTGGCATGCGTTTGGTGATTCGCAGTTAGTATTAAGCATTATCCGTTAACTTTTAATTACTAAAATTAATTTTTTTATGGTCACTGCCATTCGCAAAGGTTTTACCCTCGTTGAATTATTAATCGTTATTACTATTCTCGTTATTTTGGGTATTTTCGTTATTTTACTTATCAACCCGGCGGAAATTTTGGCAAAATCCAGAGATTCGCAAAGAATTTCCGATTTGGCGACCATGAAGGGCGCAATGCAGCTTTTTCTAACTGATCCGGGGGTTAATTTGACAACGCTTATGACGAATGAATGTCTTTCCAGCGCGACTACGCCTCCAATTCCGGAAACTGACACTGGTAACCGGGTTAAAATCAATGTTTCACTTAAGGAGCAGCCTGACACAAACGGCACGCCTATGACTAATAAATATGTAGGAGCGTTTGGAGATGCTAATGATACCGCCAGAAAGAAAAATGACGGAAGCGGATGGGTCCCGGTTAACCTCACTCAGGTCCAAAGCGGTGCGCCTCTTGAAATGTATCCGACTGATCCAAGCGCTGATTTGTCAGCGGCCGACACTAACGCAAACACTGATATTTTAGACGGGTTTTATTATCGTTTTGGGTGTTGGAGCAATGGCGGAAAATTTGAATATGAATTTGATGCCGGGCTTGAGAGTGCGGCGTATGGACCATTGGCAAGCGGAGGAGGTAAGGGTGGTACTGACGGTGGAAATGCCAATACCACAAGCGGAACTACTGGAAATAATCGTTATGAAGTTGGTAATAATTTGACTATATTGCCGGCCACCGCCAGCTTGGACGATTAAATTTATTTTTAACATTAATTTAATAAAAATAATTTACTTATGATCGCAAATCCATTATTTTCAAGGCAGTCAAAAACAAAAGGTTTCACATTGCTTGAGCTTTTGATCGTCATCACGATCTTGGCCATTTTGGCCGTCATTATCATTTTCGTCCTCAACCCGGCCGAAACATTGAAAAAATCCAGAGATGTTCAGAGAATGTCTGATTTGGCGACATTAAAAAATTCCATTGCGCTTTATATGACTACTGTTTCAAGCCCGACGCTCGCGTCCACAGATGACACCGGCACTGCTCGAACGAATTTTTCTAATACTGCTTGTCAAGATACGGCGGTTGGAACTTTTGCGACTGGTTCGGATCGTATTTATTATAGTTTAGCTTCTGCCGGTGGCGACGGGACGGAAATTACTGATCTAACCCTTGATGATACAACATTTACTACAACTTTCGGCGCGACTCAAGTTACAAGCGCAAATAATTCATTAACGGATGGATTGGGATGGATACCAGTTAAATTAAGTAATATAGTTGGTGGTTCCCCGATTTCTAATTTACCTACCGATCCAACGAATACAGTTGCGACCGTATCTACCGTTGCGTTCACGGATTTAGTTTATCGATATGCCTGTAGCAATGTCAGCGGTATCCTAAATTATGAAATCAATGCAAGGTTGGAAAGTACGGAATTTGCCAGTAAAATGACTCAAGACGGAGGTGATAATGCGAGTCTATATGAAAGCGGAACAAGTGTTCTCATTTTAGGTCCCGGCAGCACAGATCAATTCTAGCATAAATTTTCTGCAACCCCCGCCGAAACATCGGCGGGAATTTGCCCGCCTGAATTTTCCAAAGAAAACTTAGGCGGGTTTTTGTTTTTTCTTGAATTTTAGGCGGCCAAACAAATTCATAGCCATTTTTTAAAATTTACATGTTAATTTGCGATCGCAAGTTAATATGTGATTTGATTTTTTATCTTTTGACACAGTTTTGTTTGTAATGTACAATGGAAGTAAGAATAATTATTACTTCCAGCATATGGATAATTTAATCGCCAAAGTATATCAATCAAAAAAAACAATCCTGACAATCAAGGATTTGGCTTTAATTTGGCAGGAAACCAACAAAAATAACCTAAAATCCAAGATCGCTTATTATGTCAAGCAAGGCTCGCTCTTGC
>SCPX01000053.1 GCA_004298615.1 Patescibacteria group bacterium
TTTGTTTTTAAGTATACCCCCCCCCAGCGGATTTGGTCAAGACCTGCATTATAGGACTTGTTTGCCGGAAATTTTGAGCTTACTGATTGTTATGGTATAATAACAACATCTTAAAATTTGGAGGGATATGCTTCCGGACAAACAACTCATAAAAATTTTAACCAAGACGAAGATTTTGGCGAAAAACGCGATTGAACAGGCGGTAAAGGACGCTCAAGAGCAAAATAAGCATCTGGATGCTTTTGTTTTGGAAAAAAAGCTGGTGGAGGAAGAACCGCTTTTTCAGGCCATTGCAAAATTTTACAATGTTCCTTTTATTGATTTGAAAAACAAAGCCATCCGGAAAGATATTTTGGAAATAATTCCGGAACCGATTGCCGAAAATCATCACATAATCGCTTTTGACAAAGACGACGAATCGCTGTCTGTGGCCACCCTTGATCCGGAAGATATTGAAACGATTGGATTTATTAGAAAAAAGGCCGGAGTGGAATTAAAAGTCCATGTCACCACCCCGACGGGCCTGCGCGATGGCTCCAAACAATACCACAAAGGATTGAAAGCGGAATTTAAAGAAATTACTGACGAGAAAAAAGAAGGTGGCGATGAAAACGCGCCGAAAGATTTGAAAGAATTGGCGCAAGATTTGCCCATAGTCCGGATCGTGGACACGCTTTTGGAGTACGCTATTTTGGAAGGAGCGTCTGATATTCATATTGAGCCGACCGAGAAAAGCGTAATCGTGCGTTATCGCGTTGACGGAGTACTGAAAGATGTGATGACTTTGCCTAAAAACGCGCAAGCCGGCATATTGGCGCGCATAAAAATTCTGGCCAATCTCAAGATCGACGAACACCGCGTGCCCCAGGACGGCCGATTTAAAATCAGCCAGGGCGAATACAAAGTGGCTTTTCGCGTATCCACTCTGCCCGTCTTTGACGGAGAAAAAATCGTAATGCGCGTCCTCAACGAATCGGCCGAAGTGCTTACGCTGGAACAATTGGGATTTTTAAAAGGACCCTTGGAAATTGTTAAAAGGAACATTCGCCGTCCCCACGGAATGATATTGGTCACCGGACCGACCGGATCGGGAAAAACCACGACGCTTTACACCATGGTGAGTATTCTAAATACGCCTAAGGTGAATATTTCCACCGTGGAAGACCCGATTGAATACCGGATGCCGCGTATCAATCAAAGCCAGGTCAATCCCAAGATCGGATTTACTTTTGCCACCGGCCTTCGCGCTCTTCTGCGCCAAGACCCGAATGTCATTATGGTCGGGGAAATCCGGGACGCGGAAACCGGCGAAATCGGCGTGCACGCGGCCATGACCGGGCATTTGGTTCTCTCCACCCTGCACACCAATGACGCGGTGACGGCCATCCCCCGCCTGATTGAAATGGGCATCCCCACCTTTCTCGTGGCGTCCACTGTCAATCTGGTGATCGCTCAACGGCTCGTGCGCATCATTTGCCCGCACTGCATTTCAAGCTACAATCTTTCCACCACGGCGATTGAAGACATTGAAAAACAAATGGATGTCAAAGAAATTATGGAAGTGATGGAAAGGGAGGGCGTAATTTCCGATAAAGAAGTCAAGCTCGGTGAGTTATTATTTTACCGCGGCAAGGGCTGCAATAAGTGCAATATGGAAGGCTATAAGGGCCGAGTCGGCGTATATGAAATTTTGGAAATAACGCCGGAAACGCAGGATTTGATTCTAAATCACGCGTCAACCGAAGAACTGCATAAAACAACCAGAAAAAACAATATGATTACAATGCTCCAGGACGGAATGATCAAAGCCAAAAACGGCATAACGACGATTGAAGAAGTATTGAGAGTCACAAAGGAATAAGTTAAAAGTGTAAAGTGCAAAGTTTAAAATTATTGAAATTTGCGAAAAATTTTAATAAATTTTTCGCAAACAGCATACATTTTGAATTTTGAACTTTTAATTTTGCACTCATTGATATTATGCAATACCTCTACACCGCCCGGGATAAAACGGGTAGAATCAAAACAGGCGGCGGAGATTTCGCCGATGAAAAAACTTTGGCGATTTTTTTGCGCGACCAGGGATTGCTTCTGACCAAATCCACGGCGCAGGCTCAAACAGTTGAAAAAAAATCAATCATGGAAAAAATTCCTTTAATCAACCGCGTTTCCCTGATGGATAAAATTTTTTTCACGCAAAATCTCCAAGTGATGATGAAAGCCGGAGTTTCTCTGTCCCAAACGCTCAAGACCTTGGGCGAACAAACCACCAATAAGACATTGCAAGCCGCCCTGATGCAGATTCGAAACGGCGTCGAGGCGGGACAGCCTCTTTCGCGCGGTTTGACGCTTTACCCGAAAATCTTTCCCGAGCTTTACATCAATATGGTAGCGGCCGGCGAAGCCTCCGGCAAACTTGAAGAAATTCTCGGCGAACTGCTTCTTCAAATGAAAAAAGATCACGAACTGATGTCAAAAATAAAGGGAGCGATGATGTATCCGGCCGTCATTTTCGTGGTGATGATCGCCGTAATGGTCGCGATGATGGTCTTCATAATCCCCAATCTTACTTCGATTTTTACCGAACTTAAAGCCCAACTGCCTTTGCCCACGCGTATTGTTATGGCGATTTCCGATTTTTTAATCCATCAAGGAATTTGGGTGGCGATACTGCTGGCCGTAATGCTTGTCATTTTTCGGTACTTCACAAAAAGGACGGTAAGCGGCCGGAAATATTGGCACGGTTTTTTATTAAAACTTCCGATATTCGGAAGCATTATCCAAAAAATAAATCTGGCCAGATTTTCCCGCACCATTTCCGCTTTGCTCAAAACCGACATACCGATCGTCCAATCATTTGAAATAACAGCGCGCGTAGTGGGAAATTTTCATTATCAGCAGACTATTCTGGAAGCCGCGGCACAAGTAAAAAAGGGATTGTCAATCACCGAGACATTTGTCCGTTATCCCAAGCTCTATCCTCCGGTAATCAATCAAATGATCAAAGTCGGCGAAGAGACCGGAACGCTTGATAATATTCTTTTGACGATCGCCCAATTTTACGAAGAAGATGTGGAAAATATTTCCAAAAACCTTTCCTCGATCATTGAACCGGTTTTAATCGTCTTTTTGGCCGGCGGCGTCGGCACCGTGGCCGTTTCGGTAATGATGCCAATGCTTGATTTAGTCAACCACATTTGAGATATGCGAAAAATTTTCAACCAATCCGGCACGAGCCTGATTGAAGTGACGGCGGCGATCGGCATTGCCGGAATTATGGTGATGATTGTCGGAGCGGTTTCCGTTTTGATCGCAATGGACCGGGGCACAAAATACCGTTCTTGGGCCGCCAGTCTTGCTCAAGAAGAATTGGAAACGGCATTCAATCAGCCGTTTGCCAATCTTACCAACCGCGCTAACGCGGATTTCGCCTGGGTACCGTATAATTACGGATCGTGGCAAGTCTTAACTTCAGCTTCGGCTTTGAGCGGCGCGAAAGTTTACGAATTGAAAAACGGCGACTCCCTGCCCAATTCCATTTCCGGATTGGCGCTGGCGCCATTTTCGCAAACCGCCGCCATGACTTACGAAGCCTCGGTCCGAGCAGTGTCCGATTCTCCGGCCGGCTGGCGCGCCGGAATGACGTTTGGAATAATTGATCATAATAATTATTACCGCTTGAGCTTTTCTTCAACCAATCTATTATTGGAGCAAATCGCGTCCGGAACAGCCACTACCCTCTATACGCTGTCACAATCCTTTTCCGCCAATACCTGGTACGCCCTAAAAGTCATTGCCACATCCGCGTCAATCCAAGTCTGGGTGGACGGTCTTTTGAAAAATACTTACAACGGAACGATTCTTGGCGGCGAAATCGGCCTAATCGGACTAAACGGCGTTCACGCGTATTTTGACGACGCGAGCATTACGGCTTCCGGCACGACTTCTTGGAATTTTGATTCGGATGCGGCTGGACTGCCGCCGGACAGCTGGAGCCGCTTCGGTCTTTATGATTTTTCGGGCGCTATCGGTAAATTGACCATTGCCGATTACGGCGGCGATCCGGACATCAAACAGATCACGGCCCGAATGGAATGGCCGGAATTCCAAGGCACGCGCAATGTGACGCTTACGACATTAAAAAGCAAGTATTAAAAAACAAACTCAATGCTTATTCGCAGTAAAATCAACAATCGCGGCATTACCCTGATTGAAACAATGATAGGTCTGGCCATCAGCGCTCTATTGGTAGTTATTTTATCGTATTGCTTGATAATAGTTTTGCGTCTCAATGAAGCGCAAAAGACGATTTCCGCCCTCACCTCTTCCACGGATCGCGGTATTTACCGCATATCGTCTAGCATCCAACAAAGCAGCCAGATCCTTGCTGACGCCGTGATCTCCGGCACGACCTACACCACCTCGTCTTCTGTTCTTGTTTTGAAAATACCCACGGTAAATTCTGCCGGCCAGATCATTTCCGGATTGTATGACACGGTAGTATACCGCCGCAATCCGAGCGATCTTTCGGAGCTGCAAGAAATTACTGACGCGGAGACTGGAAGCAACCGCTCTGACGGCACCCACCTCATCGCGCGATTTGTCACAAACCTCTTATTTAGGTATAATAATTCCAATTATTCTTCAGCGTCAACGGCGACCGTCTTTTTGAAAACCGGCGCCGCGGTGCGCGGAGTATTGAAAGAATCCGCCAATCAAACGACAGTGCGATTAAGAAATTTGTAAAATTATGGCTCTACGGCTTTATGGCTCTACGGTTTCACAACGAGGCCAGCTACTGATTATCGCCACGATTTTTTTAGCCGTGCTTTTCATTATCGCCTTTTCATTAAGCTTTGCCGTCACTCGCTCCAGCACAACCATTAAAAAAACAAACTACGAAAAAAAATCTCTAAATGTGGCCGAGGCCGGAATTCAAAAGGCGATATCCACTTTAAACGACAGCTCAAGCTACACCGGAGAAACTAATACTGCTTTTGGCGACGGACAATTTACCACCTCGGTCACTTCCATCAATTCAACCACCAAGCAAATTGACGCGACCGCTTACATCCCCAATGCGGCCAATCCGATTATTACAAAACATTTGCGCGCCAATGCGACCATTGACGCGACTTTTATTTCATTTACTTACGGCGTACAAATCGGCGAAGGCGGACTTACGCTCAAGCAAAACAGCAGTATTACCGGCAGCGTTTACTCAAATGGCAGCATTATCGGCCAGACCGGTTCTTTTATTACCGGCGACGCTTATGTGGCGGCCGGAGTAGACGCTACTCCGGATCAATTTCATGATGCCTGCGCGACCGGATCGTCTTCCACTTGCCAGAATTATGATATCGGCTATACGGTAAGTTCGCAAAAACGCAATGATGTAGCCCAACGATTCAAACCGAACACCAATAAAAATTTGGTCAAAGCCAGTTTGCGCTTGAAAAAAACCGGAACTCCGTCCGATGCGACAATCATGGTGATTGAAGACGATAATGGAGTTCCTTCAGGCAACGGCGGAGACATTGTCGCGACCGGCACTTTGCAAGGATCTTTAGTCGGAAGTTCATACGGTTGGATTGATATTACTTTTGCTGCCAATCCTTCGCTGATTGATTCCAAATATTACTGGCTGGTATTTGACGGCGGATCTTACACCGCAGCCAATCATTTTATTTGGAGCTACGACAATAATGCCGGCGGTAATTATTTGGCCGCCAATGCCAATGGCAAGTACAGCGAAAATTACAGCAACAAACCTTGGAATAATGTGAACAGCAATGCAAACGGCGATCTGGAATTCAAGATATTTTTGGGTAGCGGTACGACCAGTATTGACGGCGCTATTATTAAAGGCGACGCGCACGCTCATTCTATTAGCAATAGTAAAATTTGCGGCAGTGCTTATTACTACGGCGCTTCAACTATAGATTCGTCTTCACTTAACTTTCTGAACAGCCCGGGAAATCCTTGCGACACTCCTTACACTAACGGAACCAGTTATCAACCAATCGCCGATCCTACTCCGCAAGCTATGATGATCAGCGACGCGAATATTACGGACTGGGAGACCAGCGCTGTCGCGGGCGGAACCAAAACCTGCACGAGCGGATCTTACACGCCAGCCAACGGAGAGACTATTGGTCCGGTGAAAATTCCTTGCAATCTGGTTATAAATGGCGGCGAAACCGTCACTATCAATGGCCCGGTCTGGGTGGCCGGCGATATCACTCTTGGCAATAGTTCAATAATCAAATTGGCGCCCGGTTTTGGCGGATTAAGCACGACCGTGATAGCTGATGATCCGGCCAATCTAACAACCAAAGGAATCATTGACGTCAATAACGGAGTCAAAGTCTGCGGCTCGGCTGGCTACAATACCGGAACCAATCAATGCAATCCCTCAAACGGCAGTTATATTATGTTTTTATCAACTCATCACAATGCGACTACGAACGGCATCAAACTTAAAAACAACAGCGACGGGGCGATTTTTTACACTACCCAATCAAAGATTGAGGTGGAAAACAATTCCAGCGCCAAGCAAATCACCGGCTGGGGCGTGGAATTGGAAAATAATTCAAATATTGTTTATGAAATTGGACTGGCTAGTTCCGCTTTCACCACCGGCCCGGGCGCTTCCTGGACCGTCGCGAATGAAAGCTGGTCAGAAATTCCTTAATTATGTCATTGCTCAATCCCTTTCCCCACGCCTTTGGGCTGGATATAACAAACTACAGAATGAGATTCGTCGATATTGAGCGAAAACGGAATTTTTCCGGAAAGTCTTACTCGTCTCTAAAATCATTCAATCAAATTGAAATTCCGGAAGGACTGGTGCGCGACGGGGAGATTAAAGATGAGAAAAAATTAAGCGATTTAATCAAATCAATGCTCGCCACGGCCATCCCCCATAAAACCGCCGCTAAATTCGTGGTAGCGTCTTTGCCCGAACCAAAAACCTTCATCAAGGTGATAAAAATCACTTGGATGGAAGAAACGGAGGTGCCGCAAGCCGTAAAATGGGAAATTGAAAAACATCTCCCCTTTTCCATAGACGAAGTGACGCTTGATTATAAAATCCTGGGATCAAATCAAAAGGAAAACAAAATAACGATTCTGGTAGGCGCGGCCGAACAAAAAATAATCCAAAGCTATCACCGGACGCTAAAGCTGGCCGGTTTAATCCCGCTCGCCATTGAAGTGGAGGCGATCGCCATCGCCCGCGATCTTTTGACGGAGACTGATCTGGAAAAACCGAGCCTGATCATAGATATCGGCCGCTCGCGCACCAATCTGATTCTCACCGCTCAAGGCAGCGTCCAATTCACCACCTCTCTGAAATTCTCCGGGGAAAACATCGTGCAAAACATAATGGACGAATTGGCCGTCACGCGCGAAGAGGCGGTGCGTCTGCGCGATCTTTGCGGCGTTGATCCGCGCCGCTGCAAAGGCGAGGTGAGAAAAATAATATTTAATTCTTTTGATAATCTTTTTAAACACACGAATATTACTCTTCAATTTTATCAAGATCATGTAAACGCGTCCGGCCTTCCGGAAAAAATTCTTTTAACCGGCTCAAGCTCTATGATCGCCGGTCTGGAATCAATAATTACCGATGAAACGAAAATCCCGTCAGCAATCGTCAATCCGTCCGCAAAGTTAAAACCGATAAGAAACGGGCAGATAAATGAAAAATTTATTAATATATTGCCGGGATTATCCACAGCTATCGGCTTGGCTTTGCGTGGTGCGGCCAGCGATGTGCATGAAGAATAATATGCTTAAATCGCTAAATTTGCTGTCAATCGACGAACAAAAGGATCTGCGCCAAGAGCGGATGTTTATGATCGTCCGCAACATTGCGGCAATATTCATAGGTATCTTGATTTTCGCGTCAGCCGCTATTTATGCCGCCAAAACCATAATACTTGAGGAATCGGATCTTTTGTTCAAGCAAGCCCAAGCCGTTGACGATCGTAGCAAGCAGATAAACGAAAAAGTGGGCGCTTTCAATCAAATGCTCGCCAACATTGAAAAAATACAAAAAGAAGACATAATGCTTGATGAAAAAATTCTTCTGATCGCCGAAACCATACCGGAAAAAATTTCTATAAGTTCTCTCAATATAGACAAAGAAACTTTGATTTTCAGCATTTCCGGAACCGCGCCGGCGCGGCTTGATTTTAATGAACTGAAAAATAAATTCGAACAAGCCAAAAAAACATTCAAAGAAATTTCCATACCGGACATCAGCCTGACCGCCCGCACCGATATCCCCTTCACTCTTTCCGGCCGTTTGATAGTGGAAGGATTCATACCGAAAGTTAAAAAAGCCGCCCCGGCGCAAAAATCAAACACCGAATAATAATTTTTCTTATGGGATTATCAGTCCGCAACAGAATCTACCTTTCCATAGCGGCTCTTCTCTTGGCCTCCGGAGCTTTGGGATATTTTATTATTTATCCGGCAGTCATTCAAATCATTGAAACCGCGGCTAAGATAGAGGAAACCAGGCTCACAATTGAAAAAAGATACTTATCCGGCCAATATTTGCGCCGCGCCACCCAAGACATTGAGAAAGTCAAAAAATCAGCCGAAACATTGTCCAATATTTTTATTTTTACGGGGGAAGAATATATGTTTTTGCCGGAATTTGAAAAACAAATGCTTGACTTGGGATACAATGTTTCAAGCGCCGATCTTTCGGAAACGGCCGCCGCCAATAAAAAAACGCCAAGCGATACTTTAAATCTTGCTTTTTCCATTCAGGGGGACTTTCCGACGCTGATGAACGCTTTGGCGGTCCTTCGCCAGACCGAACGCTATATCAACATAGACCAGGTCGCGTTTAAAACCCTAAGCAGTAAAGCCATTCAATTGGATGTAAAAGCGCGGGTTTACCGCACTAATCCAGAAAAAATTAAAAACATCATTGACGGTTCGGAAGAAAGTTTATGAAATTGAATTTGAAAATTTCATTGGCCAATATCAATCCGTGGAAAATTCTCCGCTTTATTTATAAAATATTTTTATTGGCCGGGGTTTTTTCGGTAATCGCGATTTTCGTTTTTCTTTATATTTATTTTTACCAGCCCGTGACTGAAGCGCGCATCACTGTCACTCTCACCTACGACGCGATTTACCAGAAAATCAACAAAACATTGTTTGATAAAGTTTCAAAAAAGCTTGATGAGCGCAAGCTCGCCCCGCTAGATTCGGCGTCCATCCGCAATCCATTTGAATCAATCGAGTCTTTGCCGCAGTAATCCGTTCTTAGTTATCGTAAAAATAATA
>SCPX01000054.1 GCA_004298615.1 Patescibacteria group bacterium
CAAAACTAACAGTAATTGCGGAAAAAAGATTCACCCGAAACGCCATATTGCCAATCGGGACTAAAATAGTAAACAACTTACCCAGGAGCATATACAGCGGGAAGCCGGACGGATGAGTAATTCCCAAAATCGGCACGGCCGCCGCAAATTCAGCCGCGTCTTCAATATAAATCGTCGGCGCCAAAGTCATCAGATAAACCGTAAAAGAAACACAAAAGACGATAACAGCCAAAAGACGATCAAGGTGGGGAAAATAATGAAAGATACTTTTAATGTTTTTCAACATAACTTAAAATGTCGTGTATGCGACGATCGTCTGATGTACGACATCTTAATTCATTTCTAAAATGCGTCGTAACGCCCGACAATGACACCCAAATAATCCAGCACGGCTGACTGCGCGGCGTCTTGCGTTGCCGTAAGATCTTCGTGAAAATGAAGAATTGAAGATGCTGGAATATTGGCCGTATGCGTTGCCGCTGCCGCGCCGTCAATTAAAAGTTTTGCCTCGCCGGATTTTATCATAATCACATAATTGCGATTTTCCAGATAAGGATTAGTCGCGATATTATCGGTTACGGTGCACTCGCCTTCCGCGCAAGTTATAAACTTGACTGTGTTCGGCTCGGTCCCTTTCTGAATCAATGCGTAGTTTTGCTCGTCAGAATACGGACCAAAACGGAATTCTGCGGTATTCTGCGTTTCAATAGTTCTGCGGATTTCCGCGACTTTCACCATAAAACGCCAGGTTGCGCCCAACTCGTCATCAGCCGGTTTGAAATTAAAGGTATGATCAAGCGTCGCTTTGCCTCCGGCCAGAGCTGTCTCCTCCGCTGAAGTAGCTTCAGTTACGGCGGCCGAGTCGGTTGCCAAATTTATTTTATGATACTCCCACGCGGCCTTGCCTTCGGAAACCGTAAAATCATTTTCAAACTTTGAATTTAAGAAATGATTTTCATAAGACCTCCAACCGCCCACAATGCCTTTGGTTTTGACAATACCATCAACATCCAAATCTCCTCGCACTTTTCCTTCCACAATCAAATCACCTTTGATTCGCGCCAATCCGGTGACGACAAGATCTTTTACAGTCGCCAACCCTCCGATATTTATATCATTAAAGTCAGAATCACTTCCCTGAACCAATGGACCGGTCGGCACCGAGTACCAGCCGGGATTGACGAAGATGAGGATTTTAGTTGGTAGTGAGTAGTTGGTAGGCGGTAGTTCGGTGAATGACTCCAACGCTTTACCGATGATGTAGCCCGATGCCGTGGCCTTCATTGCTACGCCGGGCGTTGAAGAAGAAGTTAGCGGATCTCCGGACGCAATCGGTCCGTTTTCCAGCGACACTTTCACGGGCACGCGGCCGTTTAGGGCCACCGGCATTGGATTGTCTTCTTTCCTGATATTATATCCGGCCGATGTAAAATCTCCATAATTATTTGAAACTATTCCGATAGTCGTTGACTGATAAGGCATGCTTGATTTCACAAGCTGGGCGATATTATCACCGTCTTTTGTTTTAAGCATTTTAGCGCCCACCGCCACAATATCCCCATAATCAATACCGCCGGCCACCGGATACATTTCAGCGTAGTCGGCAGCCGGAGCTCCTGAGCAGTCCATTAAGCGCACATTATTCTGGATTCCGCTCGTACCTGTTCCTTGCGACCCACAAATCGCAGCCGTACTGCTGTTACCGTCTAACGAAACTAAAACCTTTCCTTCTAAATCAACCTGCAGGGACGGATAAGAGTTTCCGGATTGCCCATACACTTGAAACGCATTGCCACCGCTTGGAGATACAAAACTAGCGAGAGGAGCTATAGTAATGTTTGTACTCGGCGATCTTAGACGAATCCAATATTTTGTATTACTATTTACTGAAGTCGTTGCCCAATCAGAAGGCGCCGTAAATGTAATTAAACCATCGCCCGTCAAATTTGTTGTGCCATCAGTTATTGTTAAAGCCGTCCAAGAGCCATTCCAATACTGCGCAGAAAGCGTAGCTCCGGCACCCGCTGTTGGTATATCTATATATATTTTATCAAACTTATGATCAAGCCCTAAATAAAATTCATCATTTGATGATCCTTCGGCTGATAATACGCTAAAAGGAGTATTCCCAGTATTAAATCTGGAGGTTTTCGCTTCCGCAGTATTATCAGCATAAGTTGACGCGCCATCAAAAGTATAAATAAGATCAAAGGCTGATGTTTTTGAAGTTATATTGCCGCCGTCGGCGACTGCCAATACATTATTATTTGCTCCATCCCAAAGCCCCAAAATTCCCGTTCCAGCCGCGGTTTGGAGGACGGAGAGTTTTTCTGTAGGACTTCCAGTCCCAATCCCCGTATTACCATTCACATCCACCGCAAACAATGTTGAACTCCCCCCCGCATTTTGGAACTGAATGAAATTGCCGGTGGGGGAAGAGTCCGTGTTGCGACGAGCGTATATGATTTGGTCACCATCGGCGTATTGGCGAATATCTAGATTGCCGGCCGGATCAGTTGAGGTTCCAGAATTAATACCAAATCGGGCTGAATCGCGATCAAAAATATAATTTGTACCGCTTGAAGCAGTGCCTAACAATTCCAGCCAATTATTATATCCTCCTCCGGCCGCACTATTATACCGAATTGTAAAATTATTTCCCTGACCCCCTTCCTCAAATACAATTTGGGAACTGCCTTGATCTGTAGTATTGTGTAAACGCAACTCCATCGGATTTGTCAATCCCGTACCTCCGATAGCCGCTATTCTCCATCCCGGATTTCCTTGCGGATTAAGTATTAAATTAGTGGCGGTAGTACCGTCAGTCAGACGAATAATAGCTTTTTTATATGTAAAGGCCGCACCGGAAAGATTAGGAGAAAAAATATCACTCGTGGTTAAGCTCGTGTTATCAGTTATTGATGCTACGACCCGCGTCTGCCCTGAAGCTGCAATTAAATCTCCGACGGATAGCTCGGTGGTAAAAGATGTGCCGGTTCCCGTAACTGTCGTTGTACCGCTCGTAGTAAGAGTTCCCGTACCGTTGGTAGCCGCGCCGCCTTGTATATGAAGACGGGCGGTGGGGGAAGATAATCCTATCCCGACATTGCCAACATTTGTTCCGGCGCCTTGAATTCGAAAAAGCGGCGTTCCTGAAGTATTTACGCTATAAACACTGAAATCATCCGTATCAGAACCTCCAACGCCGTTATTTGAATCAAGAACAAAACGGGAACCGCCCCAAGAAGAAAATTTTAACCAATCAGCGCCATCAGTGCTGATAATATTTGTACCAGCGGTACCGACAGAAATATTACCGCTAATATCCACTGCAAAAATCGTAGCACTCCCAGCCGCGTTTTGGAATTGAAGGAAATTGCCGGTAGGGCCGGTGTCCGTGTTTCGGCGAGAGTATATTATATTATCACCATTTGTGATCTGTCGAATGTCTAAATGACCCAAAAGAGATCCAGTATTAATGCCGACTTTACCGGTAGCGCTAATTTCAAAAAGCGTACCCGTCCCGGCTGCATTCTGAAATTGAATCAAATTTCCCGTGGGGGCGGTGTCGGTGTTGCGCCGTGCATAAAGCATTTGATCGCCATTTGCGATTTGGCGGATGTCAAGGTTGCCGACAATAGTACCGCCTGAAGTATTAATCCCAACATTACCACCGCTGGTGATACGCATGCGCTCTGGCGGCGCCCACGCGCCACTGCCATCGGACTGCGTTGCAAACACGATGTTTCCAGGCATATCATCCAATCCCGGCACGCCATCTACATTCATACTGATAAGCGCTAACGGCTCATAGTCAGAGCCATCATAGGCTTCTGTGAGTAACATAAAGACTTCATCGCCGTTGTTCACAACGGTAGGGGATGCTAATGTGTTGCGGGATCGTTGAGTGATAATATTCGGATTTAACCATTGGTCTGACTGAGCATGCTGGATGTAAAGCCCCGCTTCCGTTGCACCTTGACCTGCAAGATGGAGCGTCCCAGCCGGACTCACTGTCCCGATCCCAAGCCGCGCATTAGCATTGTCCCAGAAAAAATTCGCATTGTCTTGAGAGTAGACTCCTGAAGCACCTGCAAAAAGAACAGATCCGGCGGTAAAGGTGGTACCGGTCCCCGTTCCTCCGCGGGAAACGGCTAAGGTTCCGGTCCAGCCAAGAGTATGCGTTGTTCCGGCGCTGGTGATGGTAATATTCGTATCATTAGCAAAGGTCTGCGCTGAACCACTTAAACCATTAAGCGAAGCAATGCCGGAAATGCTTCCGGAAAAAATATCCGCGAAAGTCGTCCCGTCATTGGAGATCTGCCATTTACCCGTGGAGCCATTATAGCGCACGGCCGGTTTGTTGGCGGCTGATGAAGCGGTGATGGAAAAATTATTTGTTCCGACAGCCGTACTGGTACCCAAACTAAAACTCAAAGAAGTCGTGCCAATGTCCGTGTTTTGAAAATGCAAATCGCCCGTGACAAGTTTGGCCGCCGTAATGCTTGTATCCGCGATTTTAGCCGTAGTTACGGAAAGATCGGCGAGCTTAGCGGTCACAACCGATCCGTCTGATAATTTAACGGTGGTTATGGCGCCATCTGCGATTTTTGAAACTGTTACAGCCGCATCGGCCAGTTTTGTTGATGAAACCGCCCCATCGGAAACTTTTGCGGAAGTAACGGCGCCGTCCGCGATTTTTTCCGAACTAACCGAACTATCTGATATTTTTACAGTAGTAATAACGCCGTTCGCCAAATCAAAAGTGGAAACGGTTCCGTCCAAAATATCGCCAGTTAGGACAGAATCAGCCGGAAGATCTATTGATCCGGCAATTACATTGGCTGCTTGAAGAATTCCGGCTGTGGTGATATTCCCCGCAATATTTATGGCGCCCGAAGAATCAAGCTGTAAAATATCATTACTGCCTGTCCCGGGCTTTGCCCCGCCTAATGATTCGGCATTTAGCGCCAATGGCACGGGAAGAATTTTTTTGCGCGGAACCATTTCCGGATCAGTATTTATCCTTATTCCTAAAAAATAAGTTCCGGTTTCAAAATTCAGGGTATAGGGCAAAGCCGTTGTTGTCCCCAATACTACTTTCCACAATCCCCGCTCCACTTTTACCGTCTGCATTTCAGTCCAAATTCTTGATGCACTATCCGCGTCCGAAGGATAAGGATCTGAAGCTGTTCTATCCTTATCGTAAATCGCAAACCGCATCGTATAATCCCCGTCCGGCACGCTGCTTTTGGCCGGCGTCAAAAGCTGGCCGGAAAGAGGGATCTCACGCGTTAAGGCCAATGTATCAGAATGAACCAAGGCAATGCCCAATAAAATTCCAAATAACAAATAACAAATAACAAATAAATTCCAATTACCAAAATTCAAAAACCGTTTGAAATTTGGTTCTTGAAGTTTGGGATTTATTTGAAATTTGGTTCTTGAAGTTTCAGACTCCATAGCCTTATGAACTTTTTTCCAAAATGGAAGATAAAATTTTCTTTAACTCGGTTGCTTCCTGTAATAATGGCGCGCCATCTCTTATTGATTCCTCGCCATTTGTCTCTATAATAAGTCTTAACCAATACACAGTCTCTTTTGCTTCTTTGCGGCAAATTTTAATTCTCATCTGGAAATCCTTTTTACTAAGTGCCTCATTTGCTTCTATATAATTTGCGCCGATGGAACCGGACGATCTGATTACTTGTTTTCCGTATTCAATATTAGTGGCTGTTTTCGGCAATACCTTGCAGAAAATCGCAACGCGCTTTGCGAATTGAAAAGTTCTTTCTTCTAAATCGTAAATTTTATTTGAAGTTTCGGTCATTGGATCTTGAGATTTATTTGTAATTTGGTGCTTGGAATTTGGGATTTCAGAACGGTTATGTCCTAAACGCCGCTACTTCAAAAAGATACGGGCCGACATTCTTAAACCAGCTGAAAGATTCAATCAGCGCTCCGAAAATAATTTCCAAAACTCCCTGCTGCCGCTGCGGCATCAATACCACGAATTTTTGCGAGACTCCCTCATTGCCGGCCGCGTCTTTTGATTTCACGCGAAAAGTATAAGCGGCCGCCGTTTTGAGCTTATTTAAGACGGCAATGTGATTAACGGCCATTTCGCCGTCCAGCTCCGTCTGCTGATCAAAACTCTGTTTGCCCACTCCCTCCGCGTACTCCACCTGACTCGTTGATGATTCGCTGGTGTCCCAAGAAATGATTATTTGAGCGTTATTGCCCTCGCCTTCATTGGACACTTTTGTTTCGGTGCGGATGCGGGAAATTTCCGAAGGAGTGACATCGGCCAGAGTGGTGAATTGACCGATGGCGCTCGCCACCGCATTTCCATTTTTGTCTTTGCCCACCACGCGATATTCGTAAATTGTCTGCGGAATCAGATCTTCCACTTGCGCCTTGTGCCGCAAGACCGTCTCGGCTTGACCTTGGGTTTTTTTCTCTTGACCTGGCCGGCCATACTCAATAAAGCTGTCCGCTTCCGTATTGGTGTCCCACGAAAATGCCGCTTTGCTTTCCGTAATGTCGGAAACTGCGAGATTTAAAACGGCCGGATTAGGCAAGGTGGAAAACATATAATCGTCCGACAATAAAGCGTTGCCCGTGTCATCCGTCCCAAACACTTGCAAATGATATTTAGTCCCCGTTTCCAAATTTTTTAAAAGCGCGGTGTGGACAGTGGTCAGTCCCGAGCTTTTGTCCTCCACTTCTTTATCGTAATCCAAAGTTTTCCCGTATTTGACAACCGATGTAGTGATGGTGCTGGTAGTCCAAGAAACAATCGCCGAATTCAGGGTAATTTCAGAAATAATCACTGTTGATATGGCTGGCTTCTGGCCCGTGGTAAAGGTCAGATCATCGGAGCGAACAGTATTGCCAAAACCGTCGCGGCTGCGCGCCTGGTAATGATATGTCGTAATCGGCTCCAATCCCTTTAATATCACCCGATGGTCAGTCACGGATTCTTCAAAAAGACCCGTTTCCGTGCCATAACCTGCCTCGCCGGCAGGCGGGTTCGCGTCCACGCCAAAAGCCACAATGCTATTGGCCGATTTGTCTGTCGCCCAGCTTATTTCGGCGGTCAAACCTTTTTGCGCCACATTCGGCCCGGCCGTAATTTTCGGCGGCGCCTCCACTCCGGTTGTCAGCACCGGACTGTCGCCAAAGGAGACATCGTCAATGACGAAATTGGGACTGGAGAACGCCCAAACTTCATTTCCCGCTAATGCAACCCCGCATAAAATTCCAAATAACAAATTCCAAATAACAAATAAATTCCAATTACCCAAATTAAAAATTTGTTTGAAATTTGGTGCTTGGATTTTGGGATTTGTTTGAAATTTGGTGCTTGGATTTTGGGATTTCATTATATTCTTTATACCATTTTTGATTATAAAATACAAAGGAAAAACTGTTTAAAGTTTCATTCTGAATTAAATAATGCCCCGCGTCGGTGTTTTGTTTTTTGTTGGAATTTGTGATATAATAATACTAATTGTAAAGTAAAAAGTTATCCACATCTTCGTTTTAAAGTGATAAAATAAAATGCCGAAAAATAATCCAAAACAGAGAAATTTTTCCAAAGAACCCCTGC
>SCPX01000055.1 GCA_004298615.1 Patescibacteria group bacterium
GTTTGCCCTTTTATATTTTTTTTGAAGTCCGAACGAAGAGGAATATTAATACTGTTAAAAATCGTTCCATTATGGCAAAATAAAAAGCCATCACGATAAAATGGGTGAGAATTGTCCTTTTTTTTAACGCCGGTTGACGCTTTGCGAAGATGAGAAATAACAACATTGGGTTTATCACACAAAACACGATCGACCGTTTTCTTAAATCCTTTACCTATTAATGCGTTAGTCGGTCGTTTTAACAGAAAAACATTATTGTCGTCCAAATATGACCCGATTCCCCATCCATCACGATGTCCTTTCGCCATGCCGTCGTAAACCTTTCCGTCCTTCGCCAATTTTCTAAACGAACGAAAAATGAGCGCTGCGCGTTCTTTTTTATAATTTCCAGATAAAGATAAAATCCTGCACATATGTTTAATGTATTATATGCTTAAAAAATAAATAAAAAAAGAGCGGGCTTAACATAAGACCCGCTCATATAAATTACGAATATTTTATCGCAAGGGGCCGCAAATTGAATCTGATGCTCCATGAATTTTCAAATTTGGCCGCCAGAACCATAAACCTCCTACGCATTGATAATAACCATCAATCCATCCAAAAAAAATTCTCCACATAACCCAGCCGCTTTCTCCATTAATAATCTCTTTTTTAGGCGGTATAAATGATTGGACAATAAACGGTTCGTCTGATCTGGCCAAAGTTTTTAAAACCCTGGTTTGAGTTGAAAATCCGTTGCATTCCTTTCTCATTTTTGAAGGCAAAAAAACCTCTACCTCTCTGCAACGAGCGCCTTGGAGCGGCTTAATAACAAATGGGACTTCCCAATCAAGATTCTTTGCAACAGCAATTTGAGCCATTTTTAAATCAACTAAATATTGTTTATTTCCATCATCTCTGATTGGAACCAGCGATGAATCTTCAAAATGAAATTTATCGCTGCGAATCCAATACGGACCTTTGCCGTTAACAGATAAAATGTCGTTAGAGTATGGAATAGAAAGAAGATCAGCGCATATAAAATCATCTTGAATTGAACTATCTGGACATTTAATGATCCCGCCGCAATCAGACAAAGCCTCGCTCCACCTGCTTCTTTGATCGACCAACAATAAAGTGGTTATACCTAATCCGGCCGGCCTAACTTCAACTTCATAAATACAGTCTTTCACCGAAAATCCTACTACTAAAGGCGAAAGATCAACACGAACTATCGGACTCGGCATTTTACGATTTGAGATGCTCCACCATGGATATTTCACACTCCGCATGACAGCCATCTTCCATTTATCCGAAAGAAACTCTTCCAAATCCTTGATTGTTTTTTCTGGAACTTTCCAGGATTCTCCTACTTTAATTTCCCAATCTCCAACTTTAACTATCTCAGTAATCATTTAGCAACCCCCTTTGTTAAATTATTGTTCGTTAATATTTTACTTATGACAAAGAACAGAAATTTTTGGTCGGGGTAGCTCGATTCGAACGAGCTCGGGCCGCTTTGTCGGCGGCTGCGCTCCATGCGCCCCACCCCGATAATAGAAAACCCCCCGCTCCTTTGGTAAGAGCGGGGGGATAAATTTGAGATTATTATTATGTTTAATTACCCACGATCATACCAAAAGGCTGGCTTTTTAATAAGCCAGACAAAAGCCGGGAGGACGATAAAGTGCGATGTGGATAACTTTTTCATAATGTTTGAATTTTACACCCGTTAAAAAAATCTGTCAAATTGAAAAATCAGCCGCTGGATTTCCTGCGCGAATTCCCCTGCCCGCGGCCGTTTTTTGAAACATTGGCCATAATACCTATGGCCGCGAATAAAGAGGCAAGGGCTGTGCCTCCGTAGCTGAAAAAAGGCATCGGCACGCCGGTGAGAGGCACTAGGGCGATATTCGCTCCGATATGCGCGAGAGTTTGATAACCGATCCAGGCGACAATTCCGACGCCTAACAATTTCCCAAAATCATCATGCGCGGATCGTGCGATATTTATCCCGCGCAAAAGAAAATTCAAAAACAAAAATAAAATACCAATAATCACGATCAGTCCCAGCTCTTCGGCCATAATGGCGAAAATTGAATCAGAAGTCACTTCGGGCAGGAAATTATATTTTTGGCGCGAATGTCCGTATCCCAGCCCCAGAATACCGCCTGATCCTACGGCCATCATCGCCTGATTGACATGATAGCCGATGCCCTTGGGATCAAGCTCCGGATGCAAAAACACGGAAAATCTGTCAAACCGATACGGCTCTATCAATATCATAAGCGTAAGCCCTATCGCCATTATGCCCAAAAATATGCCGATATGCGCTAATTTTCCGCCGGCGACAAAATACATTACAAATGAAAAAGCGATAATTACCGAGAGCGTGCCCAAGTCCGGCTCCATCAATAAAAGCATAGATACTATTCCCAGAGAAAAAACAAATGTAATGAAAATGTCTTTAGTCTTTTTGATTTCGCTTTGCTTGGCCGACAGCCAAGACGCCAAATATACCAGAAAACTAATTTTAATGATTTCGCTCGGCTGAAAATTAAATAAGCCGAAAACATTGATCCATCGCCTCGCTCCGCCGAAGCTCACGCCGATTCCCGGAATTAAAACCAGGACAAGAAAAAAAACAGTGATGCCGAGCGCTATCGGCGCTACTTTTTTTATCAAATGATAATCAACTTTTGAAAAAATAAAAAATAATACTATGCCTGGCAATACGCCGTTTACCAGCTGGTGTTTTAAAAAATAATATCCGTCGTCAAATCTCTCCACGCCTTCCACGGCCGAAGCTGAGGCCAAGACGGCGAGGCCGATCAAAACAATAGCGCCAAAAATTCCTAAAAATTTATAATCCGGTTTATTCATAATGCTAAAACTTTACGGCTTTTACGGCCTTCACAAACTTCTCTCCCCTGTCAAATTCATGCAAAAACATTCCAAAACTGGCCGCACCCGGAGAAAGTAAAACTATATCGCCGGCCTTCGCGAGATTGGCCGCGGTATTTACCGCGAAATCCATAGATTGCGCGCCGACTATCTGATCCAATTTTAATGATTCATTTAATATTTTCTTGGTCGCGGTGCCGGGAAATACGATCAATATTTTGACAAATTTATTAATCGCCTCTACAAATCGCTTGTAATCCAATTTTTTATTGGCGCCGCCGGCGATCAAAATAATGTTTTTTTTGTCCGCGCTGCCTAAAGTTTTTAATGCGGAAATCGCGGCATCGGGCGCCGTGGCAGTCGTGTCATTGTAATATTTTACGCCATTCATCGATCTGATTAATTCCAAACGGTTGGAAACGCCTTTAAATAAAGCAATCTGCCGCCGGATGATATTATTTGATACGCGCAAAAATTTCGCAACACAGACCGCGGCCAAAACATTTTCAATATTATGCTCGCCCGGTATTTGAATTTCCGAAAGCGGCATTATTTT